>JAXGUU010000390.1:0-3726 GCA_040774145.1 Anaerolineae bacterium | reverse complement strand
GTCAGCGCGACCGTCTCGGGCCACGACCACTGCCAGTTCATGTCGATGTGCGCATGTCCCACGCAGAGCAGCGTGTAGGCCTTCGCGAGCGCACTCAGCGGCGCCAAGACGGCCTCGGCCTCCACCGTCAGCGCCGCGATATCAACGGTGCCCTTCCGCAGACCGCGATCCACGAGGCGCCCGGCCTCCAGGATGAGAGCCCGACCGGTAGCCGCCGCCTCGACCTCGCCCTGCGCCGCCTGCGCATCACACAGGCGGTGGGCAAAGTCCAGCTCCGCCCGCACCCGCTCCAAGCGCTCATCGGTGCGATCCCGGTGTCTCGCCAGGCCCTGTTCCAACGCCAGGTACGCCGTCCGGTAGCCAGCCGCTCCGTCTGAAGTGACCATCATCTCTCCTCTGCCTGACTTTGGAGGTTGGATTCCGACACCCTACCCCGGACGCAGCCTCGACAAGCAGTCCGGGCAGATGCCGTGGGTGAACTCGACCTCTGAATGCTCCTGCACGTAGGACTCCAGGCTCACCCATGTGCCGTCCTCGGCCTCGATCTTGCGTCCGCACCAGGCACAGATCGGCAGCAGCCCCCGCAGCGTCTTGATCGCTGCCAGCGCGTTCTGAAGCTGCTCGTTGCGCTTGGCGAGCTCCTCGTTGGCCTGACGCAGCGCCACCCAGTCCTCGAACCGCGCCAACGCAATGGTCACGGTGCGCTCGAGTTCATGGGGATCCAGAGGTTTGACGAGGTAGGCTGCCACCCCCACGTCACGGGCCTCGCGGATCAAGTCCATCGAATCGTAGGCGGTCACCAGGACGACAGGGGTCGGGCGGGCGTTCTGGATGTGCCGCGCGGCCTCAATACCGCTCATCTCAGGCATCTCGATATCCATCAGGATGAGATCGGGTTGCAGCTTCTCCGTGAGGGCCACGGCCTCTTGACCATTGCTTGCCTCACCCACGACCTTGAAGCCCAAGCGGTCCAGAATGCGACGGGTGGAGCGTCGAAACAGCTCGTTGTCGTCGACCAGCACGACACGTGTCGGCTGATCCAACCTGTTCTGGTCCTCCATCAGAGTCCCAGCCGGAAGAAGTCATTGGCGTTACCGAACAACCAGGCGTGAGCAACCTCCCGAGCCTCATCCATGCCCACATAGTCCAGATCGACCATATCCGAGAGCGCGATAGCGATGTTGTCGCGCGCGATCTGGGCATGCGCCCAGGCGCGATCCACACTTCCGCCGAAATCCGATCCGTAGCCGTGGATCTTGCCGTGCGGCACGCTGCTCAGCGCCTGCTTGAACAGGGACTGGCAGTAGACCGGATCAATGATGTTAGCCCAGCAGAAGTCCAAACTGACGTTGGGGTAGTTCTTGCCCAGATAGAGCAGCTCACCGCCATAGGGCCAGTTCGCGTGAAAGAGGTCGAAGCGCACATCGCGATGCAGTTCGATCAGCTTCGTCAGCCCAATCGCATTGGTCTTGACGACATCGTTACGGATCCCCGCCATATGCCCCGTGTGGATCTGCACCGGCAGGTCGAGGTCACGTGCCATCCGCATGAACTCATGGAAGAGGTAGTCATCCAGCGGCTTGACCCCGTCGGGGTAGCTCACACTGCGCCGGGGGTCCTCCATGAACCAGTTGAAGACTGCCTCCGCGTCGGCCCGCGTGGGATTACCGTAGTCGAGCGTGCGCTCATAGGCCGATTGATCCTTGAAGGTCACTGCACCGAAGGCCTTATAGGCCGCGAAGAGCTCGCGACAGGCCTCCACATATTCATCCAGCGAGGTCACCGTACGCTTGAGAGGGGCAACTCGCTGCTGCACCTCGCCATAGCTGCGGACACTGTGGTAGCCGGGCAGCGAGATCGCCAAGACGCCGCGCGGCGTCAGCTTCAGCGTGCCATCGACGACCTTCTTGGCATCGGGCCAGACGTCGAGGATGCGTATGGCTATCTTGGCCTCATCCAGGATGGCGTCGAATGCCTGCCGATCCGTGAGATCCAGGAGCTTGTCCTGCATACGCTGCAGAGCCTCGAGCGTCAACGCGCGCTCGCCGTAGAACCGCTCGAGCACCCGCCGCGTGACCTGGGCATAGCCGGTGTGGCATGTACGCCGCCAGGCACGCTCCAGAACGGGCCACCGTTCCTCCAACGAGCGTGACCGATCCTCCAGCAGCGCGATGTCGGCATCGGAGGAAGCGCTGTGAATGTCGCTGTGAAAGTACCCCGCGATGATGACCTGGATCGGGTCCTCGTACTTAGGGCCGCAGTCGCCGGAATGATCGTGGCAGTCGATCAACGCCACCGACTCACAGTAGTTCCGCAACTCGTCATACACCTTCGATGTGCCGCGCATGGTCACCTCCCCTCGGCAGCCGCGTGCCGTCTCTTTCGTCGGTTACAGGTCACGGATCAGCGTCCGCAGATAGTCAATCGCCGCGGGCGCCACCACCGCATAGTCATACTTGTAGAGATCGAGCGACAGGGGCCCCGTATACCCCACGTCGGCCAGGGCCCGGAGATACGCCCGCAGGTCCATGTCCCCTTCCTGGGGCAGTAGGTGATCGTGAACCCCTGCCGCCATATTCTCCACGTGGCAGTGCACGACGCTGTCACCGACCGCACGGATGGCAGCCATCGGGTCGGGGTCGCAGAGGAAGATATGGCCCAAATCGAGGTTGGCCGCCAGCGCAGGCGATCCCACCTCGTCGAATAGCCTGAGCAGCTCCGCCGTCGTGCCGACGACGAAATTGGGCTCGAACTCCTCGGCCAGCATCACGCCGGCGCGCTCGGCGACGTCGGCCAGCTCACGCGTGCGCTCGACCATCCGCGCCCACTCCCACTCGGCGTCTCCGGTTGCGCGCTTGGGCGGCCCCGAGAAGACGAAGAGGTCAGTACCGAACTCGGGCGTCATACGGATGGCGTCCTTCGTCAGCTCAAAGTAAGCGTCACTGTAGACGTAATCCTGATGATAGCTGATGGAATAGGGCGCCAGCCCCAACTCAGCGACCTTCTCGCGCACGGCGGAGATGATCTCCGGCGTCAGGACGTCAGGCGCCATGTCATCATTCTCGAGACAGATCTCCACCCCGTCAAACCCCAGGTCACGGATGACCTCCAGCGCGCGCAGCACCGGATACTGACTCAGCGGTTGTGTGCGGCCCAGTATGTTCATAGCATCGCCTCCCTACACCCCAATGTTGATCTTCGCCTGTTACCGAGACGGCTCGGTGAGCCATCTCGACGCCACGTCCCCTTGTAGGAACTCGATCGCCCTGACGAGGGCGTCTTCTTCACCGAATCCCCCGGCCTTGGTCACGAAGGGCAAGCCGTCGTTCATCCCACCGACCAGGTACCCCCACGGCAAACCGGGTGACACCTCCCCGCGCAGCCGCAGGGCATGGGCGCCCAGCGCGCGACTCACCGCTACCGCGGCCTCTCCGCCCGTCAGCACCAAGCCGGAGATCCCACGGTGACCCGAGGCATCCACCGACCTGAGCACCGCAACGGCAGTTTCGGCCAGACAGGACGCCAGGGTCGTGCCCTGTCCCGGCATATCCGGCAGCCCGACCGCGGTGAGCGCGAGTCCCCCGGCACGGAATGCACGTTCGAGGATCGCTTGCCCCGAGGCCTCTCCGCCGCCGACCTCACGAAAGCCCCCATTCCCGTCGACGCCCGCCGCAGTCGGCGTCTCCCCCAACAGCGCATGGGGCGTCACCACAGGGATCCCGGCCT
>JAXGUU010000389.1:0-3746 GCA_040774145.1 Anaerolineae bacterium | reverse complement strand
ACCTGCTGCGCGACGACCGCACGGCGCTCCAGGCCATGGGCATCCACCATCTCTCCAGGAACCTGCGGGGGCTCTTCATCAGCGCTCTCCAATCATCGCTCTTCAATCAGATCGTCGCCCTACGCATCGATCAGGGCACGCTGGACACCGTCATCGCCGGCGACATCGCCCGCAAGGAGGACACCGGGGGTATCTTCACCGTTGAGGATGTCGAGGCTGAGCGCGCTCGGGCCGCAGCTTGGGAGATCTCGGCCACCGGCCCGATCTACGGAGACAAACTAATGCAGGCTCAGGAGGAGGCCGGGCGGATGGAAGCCGATGTGCTGACCGCGTCCGGCCTCACCCTGAACGACTTCCGCGCGATTAGAGAACGCGGAGTTCGACGGCATTTGCGCTTTAACCCCGAGGGCCTAACCTGGCGAGTTGAGCACCAGAACGTGCTGTGGGTGAGCTTCTTCGCGCCCAAGGGCTCCTTTGCCACCGTCCTTCTTCGCGAGCTGATGAAGGGTGATGTTCTTCAGGATTTCGAGTCATAGCGGAGGCGTGATGGACAACCGACAGCGCAAGCAGATGCAGTACTCGGCTATCTACCTTCTGATCGCCATCGTGGCGGCGTGGCTCTTTCAGATGCTGATTTTCCAACCCTTGATCATCCGTTGGAGCGAGGTCCCTTATAGTCAGTTCCTCGAAGAGCTGGAAACGGGAAACATCGCAGAGGTTCGGCTCACCGAGGATCGGATTCTCTACTCCTGCTGTGATGAGGTAGAGGACACCAGAGCAGGTGCCTACAACGTCGTCCGAGTCGACGACCCTGACCTCATCGAGCGCCTGATCGACGCAGGCGTGAGCTTCTCGGGCGAAGCACCCAGCAATGCCCTCCTGCCCAGCATACTCGGCTGGATCATTCCCCTGCTGCCGCTCGCCCTGATCTGGTACTTCGTCCTGCGGCGCATTGGCCAGGGGGGCGCCGATGTCATGTCGGTCGGCAAGAGCCGAGCCAAAGAGATCCAGGGGGAGAAAACAGGGGTCAAGTTCGCCGATGTCGGCGGGGCAGAGGAAGCGACCTTTGAGCTCAAGGAGATCATCGACTTCCTCAAGGACCCCGAGCGCTTCACGCGCCTTGGCGCCAAACTGCCCAAGGGCGTGCTGCTCGTCGGGCCCCCCGGTACCGGGAAAACCCTGATGGCGAGGGCGACCGCCGGTGAGGCCGATGTGCCGTTCTTCTCCATCAGCGGATCGGATTTTGTGGAGATGTTCGTTGGCGTGGGGGCCTCGAGAGTGCGTGACCTCTTCGTCCAAGCCAAGGCCAAAGCGCCGTGCATCGTCTTCATCGACGAGATCGATGCCATCGGTCAGTCACGGTCCTCGGTCGGTGCTATCGCGACAAACGATGAGCGCGAGCAGACGCTGAACCAGTTGCTGTCGGAGATGGATGGCTTTGAGGCCAATCAGGGCGTCGTCATTATGGCTGCGACCAATCGCCCCGAGATCCTCGATCGTGCGCTCTTGCGTCCCGGTCGCTTCGACCGGCAGATCGAGGTAAGCCTGCCGACAGAACGGGGGCGCCACGAGATCCTCAAGATCCACACCCAGGACGTCATCCTCGATAGTGATGTCGATCTCAAACGGATCGCGCAGATCACGGCGGGCTTCTCCGGCGCCGATCTGGCCAACATCGTCAACGAAGCCGCGCTATTAGCCGTGCGCCGCGACCACACCGCGGTGACGATGGATGACTTCGATCGCGCCTTTGAGAGGGTCGTGGCGGGCCTCCAGCGGAAAATGCGGCTGAAGCCCGAGGTACGCAGACGTGTGGCCTACCACGAAGGGGGCCACGCCCTGGTGGCTTACCTTCAGCCGGATACCGATCCGGTGCACAAGGTGAGCATTGTGCCCACCTCGAAGGGTGCGCTCGGCTACACGCTCCAGATGCCCGATGAGGACACCTATCTGATGAGCAAGCGCGAGCTCGAGGAACGGATCGCGGTGATGCTCGGCGGACGGGCGGCGGAGAGGCTCGTCTTTGAGGACACCTCCACCGGCGCTGCCAATGACCTAGAACGGGTGACAGAGCTCGCGCGGCGGATGGTCACGGAGTTCGGCATGACCGAGACGCTGGGACCGGTCCGCTACGCCGGCCCGGCGGGCATGGGTTACCTGGGGAACACCGGAGGCCTGCGCCAGGACATCAGCCCCGACACCGCACACCTGATCGACCAGGAGACACGCACCATCGTCGAGACGGCTGAGCGCAGGGCGCTGGACCTGCTGCAAGCGAACATCGACGCTCTCCACGAGATCGCGCAGACACTCCAGGATCAGGAAGTCATCAGTGCAGACGACATCGCCAGGATCGTAGGATAGGATTCAGGAGGTACAGGATGGCGCGGGTTCCCACAGGTGAAGAGCGCGAGATCCGGCAAAGCCCTGGTGCAGCGGTCGACGGAGCGTCGTTAGCCCTGATCATCGTGTTGGCAGCCGTCGTCGCTGCGCTCTCGTTCATCCCCTTCTCGGTGATGCTGGGCACGGCGGGCAGCATCGAGATGTCGGAAGGCATCTACCCCCTGGTCGGATGGATCCTCGGACCCGTAGCCGGCGCCCTCGCCTCCGGGCTGGGCCGGCTCGTGGGCGTCCTGCTGGCGCCTCACACAGCGGGTGTACCGTTCGTCTCGGTATCAGGCGCCATGATCGGCAGCTTTGCAGCGGGATCGATGGTCCTAGAGGGCAGACGGCGACGCTGGTGGATCGGTCTGACGATCTACCTGATCATCGTCTACCTTCTCTACGCCGGGCGCGCCGTCGTCCAGAACGGTGTGGGACTCTGGCCCGCCATCGGAGCCACCTTTCTGAATTGGTCGGGGATCCTACTCTATGCCCTACCGACCCGTCGTTGGATCACACGCCGGCTGAAGAGCCGCCACATCGGCCGCTTGGCGGTGGGGCTCTTCCTCGGCACCTGGATGATCTCGGGGATCACGCACGTCAACTCGGGGATGATCACCTATTTTATGTACAACTGGCCGGAAGAGGTATGGTTGGTCCTGATCCCCATCATCCCGGTGGAAAACCTCGTCCGCTGTCTGATCGGGACGGTGATCGGCACCGGCGTCATCACCGGCCTCCGTGCAATCGGAATCCTCAAGCCTCGTGAAGCCGTCTATTGAGGCGACTGCGCCACGATCCTCCGAACGTCGTAAGGAGGCCATCGCCGTTTTCGACGGGGTCTCCTACCTCTATCCCCGCACCCAAGAACCCGCGCTCAACGAGATCAACCTGAGCATTCCCCGTGGGGAGTTTCTCGGTGTTATCGGCCCGACCGGCGCCGGCAAGACGACGCTGTGCCTCACCCTCAACGGGATCGTGCCGCAGGCCTTCGGCGGGCGCTTCTTTGGCTATGTGATGGTCGCCGGACTCGACACACTGAATCATCCCATCAGCACCATGGCGCGACACGTGGGGATGGTCTTCGAGGACCCCGACACACAGCTCACAGCCACCTCCGTGGAGAACGAGATTGCCTTCGCGCTTGAGAACCTGAGTGTTCCACGGGACGAGATACGCAGGCGCATCTCGTGGGCCCTGGAGATCGTGCGCCTCGAGGGCAGGGAGCACAGGCATCCCTTTGAACTTTCAGGAGGCGAGAAACAGCGCCTCGCTATCGCTGCAGCGCTGGCGCTACGCCCCGAGATCCTCGTCCTCGACGAGCCTACCTCCCAGCTCGACCCGGTCGGCGTACAGGAGGTCTT
>JAXGUU010000388.1:0-3766 GCA_040774145.1 Anaerolineae bacterium | reverse complement strand
CCGGTACCGCGTAGCCCAGGCTCTGATGGTACCGCTCGTGATTGTAGAAGCGGAAGTAAGCCTCCAAGCCACGGGTCAGTGCGGGCACCGACGGGTAATCGCGGATGTAAATGTCTTCGTACTTGACCGTACGCCACAGACAGAATCCAGGAGGCCAAATCAGGCGGACGCCGCTCAGGTCGAAGATGCCCAGGCCGAGCATCGCCTGGAAGAGAAACCGCATCCCAAGCGTGTCTTCTTGAGCTCCAGTATATCTGCGATGCCACCGTTTTCCACACTCTCAGGGTCGCGCGATGGAGAAGTGGACTTATACTGGTGACAGTTGGGAACTCTTCATCCCCTCTATGCAGCTCAGGAGACTACCATGATCGTAAAACACCTACAGGATGTACCCTTCACACCCACCTCAGGTTACGAGGGTGTGACCAAGCAGGTCGTGATCGGGCCCGACGACGGCTCGGACGAGATCGTGCTGCGCTACTTTCGCCTCGCGCCCGGGGGCTCAAGCCCGCATCACCCCCACGACTGGCCTCACCTGGTCAAGGTCGAGGTAGGTAACGGCGTTGCCGTCGACGCCGATGGCAACCGCACACCCGTGCAGGCGGGCGACTACGTCTACGTGCCCGATGGCGAGGTCCACCACTTCGAGGCCGTCGACGCGCCCTCCTTCGAGTTCATCTGCATCGTGCCCAGCCGCGGGGAGTTCTGAGCTTGGGCAACACGCTGCAGCGCCTGCGCGGCGCCAATATGGATATCGACCTTGCCACGCCCGAGGACGCCATCTCCTGGGCGCAGGATCGCTGTCCTTGGAACGTGGCTGAGGGCGTTGTCGACCATCGGTGCGCCGTAAAGGACACCTCGATCTGCCCCTACTTCCGCGGCATCGAGCCCCTCGATACGGTCCTCTGCGCGTATCCCTGCGAGGCTGTGCAGAAAGAGCCCTGACCAAGCACGAAAAAGGCTGGAGCCACAGTGGCTCCAGCCTGCGTGCCTGGGGGTCGGTCATAGTCTACCCCACACACCTTACCTTCCGGTACGCATCACCGCCCTCGATGCTTCGTGAACCATGGTCGAGGCTACGATTCGCCCAGTCGCTCGATCGCCGCGAAGTCGTCATCCTCCAGGTCCCAATCGAAGATATCCATATTCGCCGCGATATGCGCGGGGTTCGCCGACTTCGGGATGACGATGATCCCCTTGGTCGTTAGCCACCTCAGCACCACCTGGGGCATACTGCGGTCATATGTCGCCGCGATGCGCTTCAACTCGGCGTCGCCGATCAGCGACCCATTGCCGAAGGAGGAATACGAGGTGACGACGATGTCGTGCGCCTTGCAGTAGTCCAACAGCTCCTTCTGCTGGTGATAGGGATGGTACTTCACCTGGTTCACCGTGATCGGTACCTCGGTGAGCGGCAGCGCCTCCTCCAGATGGTGGATCATAAAGTTGCTCACGCCGATACTACGCACCTTGCCCTCGCGCACCAACTGCGCCATCGCCGGCAGCGTCTCGGAGAGCGGGATCTCGTCGTTGGGCCAGTGGATCAGCAGCAGAACTATGTAGTCAATGCCCAGTACGGAAAGGGCGCGAGTGACCATCGCCAACACGTCGTCGCGGTGGAGTTCGCTGGGCGGGATCTTCGTGGTAATGAAGACCTTCTCGCGATCATAGCCCTTCAGCGCCGCGCGAATCGCCTCGTGGTTACGATACGCCTCCGCGGTGTCCAGGTGCTCGTAGCCCAGGTCCAGAGCCGTACGCACGGCCTCGGTGCACGTGTCGCCTCTCAATTGCCAGGTGCCCAGCCCCAGCGCGGGCATCTTGGTGCCTGAGGTCAGATCAAAGTACTGCATGCTGCGCTCCCTTCATGGTTCTTCTGTTATCTATACGACTATTCTATCATAATTGGCCACGGTGGCAAAATTAAGCAGACAGATGTATCGCATATATCTAAGCACCATCGTCCGGATGCCGCGCCATCCTGTCATCTGTGTCATCCGTGATTCAAACCGGCAGCATCTATTGACAAATTGTCACTAGTGACTATACTTCAGGTGGAGGTTAATGATGTGGCATCGACTGGATGACTGCGAGCGGCGCGGCTGCCGGCGGCGGTTCGGGAAGTATCTTGAACCTGCCCTGCTTCTGCTGTTGGAGCAGGCCCCTGCCCACGGCTACACACTCGTGTCACGCCTTCCCGAGTTCGGGCTCGACTTCCTGGCACCGACGGTCATCTACCGTACGCTGCGCGAGATGGAGGAACGAGACTGGATCTCGTCGACGGTGGAAGAGGAGGAGACCCAGGGGCCACCCCGGCGCATTTATGCGCTGACACCGCTCGGGCGCGAGATACTGCGCTGCTGCTTGGAACAGCTTCACGCTACGCAACAAGTCATTGAGTACATCTTTGCCCTCCACGATGAGCTCGGGGCTCATCAGGAGCCCTTAGAGCAACCCGACCACCCACCTAGAGAGGAGCATACTATGAGAATCGTGATTCCCGCCGATGGTGCGGATCTGGATGCGCCGACCAGTGCCGTCTTTGGGCGCTGCCCGACGTTCATCTTTGTCGACCCTGAGACGTTGGAGTTTGAGGCGCTGCGCAATGAGGCAGTGAGCGCACCGGGCGGCGCGGGCGTCCAGGCGTCTCAGACCGTCGTCCAGCGCCGACCGCATGCCGTCATCGCCCCCAGCCTCGGGCCGAATGCCTTCCGGGTCATCCAAGCCGCCGGCATTCCGTGCTTCAAGCTGGAAGGCACGACGGTTCGTGAAGTCGTCGAAGC
The DNA here is from genome assembly GCA_040774145.1 of Anaerolineae bacterium. GTDB lineage: Bacteria > Chloroflexota > Anaerolineae > B4-G1 > SLSP01 > PWVB01. Next base: position 986 of record JAXGUU010000388.1, on the reverse strand, counting down.
TTATAACGCCGGCGAGTTGGCTCCCCTGGACACGGCAGGGCCTGACCACGTTGTCTTCGGAGGCGGGCGCCGCGGTCGGGGCTAACCGGCTTTCAGAGAGTACGAGCGGCAGCGGCCTGCCGGGCGGCAGCAGTCTGCCGGGCGGCAGCGGCCTGCCGGGCGGCAGCGGCCTGCCGAGCGGCAGTGGCCTGCCGGGCGGCAGCAGTCTGCTCATTCATCAGCAGAACACAGATCAACATCAAGGAGTCACTATGACCACACGAATTGCTGTATCCGTCGGCACCGATGAGGGCCTCGACGCCCCCGTGAGCGCCCATTTCGGACGTTGTCCCTTCTTCGTCGTCGCCGAAGTTGAGGATGACCACAAGATCGTGAAGGTGGAGACCGTCACGAATCCCTACTATCCGAACCACGAGCCGGGGCAGGTGCCCGCCTTCATTCACAGCCTGAGCGCCGACGTGATGCTGAGCGGCGGCATGGGTGGACGCGCCGTCCAATTCTTTCGCCAGTTCGGCGTTGAGCCCGCCACCGGGGCCGGGGGCACGGTACGCGAGGTGATCGCCGGCTATCTGGGTGGTGAGTTAACCGATGCCACTCCGTGTGATGAGAGTGTCGCGCACAGCCACTGAACAAGGAGGCAACATCATGGGACGCACGTTAGGCGGTCGAGGCCGAGGACGTGGGGGCGGCATCGCCGCCGGGCCGGGTGGGACATGTGTTTGTCCGGCTTGCGGGCATCGCGAACCCCACGTGGTCGGAGAACCTTGCACAGATAAAGCATGTCCCAAGTGCGGGACAAGGATGACACGCGCATGAAGCTCGCCATTGCCAGCGGCAAGGGGGGCACGGGCAAGACCACGGTCGCGGTGAGCCTGGCACTCAGCTTGGCCGATGCCTCTCCGCTCTATCTCGACTGCGATGTCGAGGAGCCCAACGCGGCGCTCTTCCTGCGTCCAACGATGGAGGAGCGCCGTGAAGTCAGCCTG
>JAXGUU010000387.1:0-3789 GCA_040774145.1 Anaerolineae bacterium | reverse complement strand
GGCGTGCTGCAGGTTGATACCCTCGGAGATGGCGTCGGTCGCGACCAGCACCGCCTTCGGAGCACGCTCAAAGGCGGCAAAGACCTCACGCCGCTGCCGCTCGTTCAATTGGCCGTGGATGGTCAGAACCGTCACACCAGCATAGGCGCGGTCGGCCCGAATGCGCTGCTCGAGATAGGCCATCGTGTCGACATAGCGCGTGAAAAGCACGACCTTGGGGTCGTCCCGCATCCGGTCGCGGAGCACCACCTCCAGTAGCTTCTGCAGCTTGCTGTCGCGGGCCGGGGTTATCCGCTCGGCCTTCTCCAGCACGGTCTCCAGTTCCCGGAGCTCCTCGCGGATCTGCTGAGGCGAGCCGTAGACCAGACGCTCGGTGCGGTCGCTCACCTCCTCGTCGCTCAAACGCTCGCCGGTGTCCTCATCGAGGACGTTGGCACGCGCCACATCGGCCGGTACTGCCACGCTATCGGAGGGGACTGCAACTTCCTCGCCCTGGGCATCCGTCTGCGCCAGGAGCTCCTGCAGGCGCCTGCGGCGGTTGCGAAGCGAGCAGCGCAGCGCCTCGGGAGAGCTCAACCCGCGCTTGTGCAGGTGAAGCACGGTCCAGTGAGCCAGCGTACGGACTTGGGCAGGGCCGGCGGCAGCCTGAGCAAGCACCCGCTGTCCATAGGCTTCGACCGCGCGGATGGCATCGCTCTCATAGGCCGAGGGCGGGATGATGACCTCTCCCTGATCGCGCCGGGGAAAGGGGCTCTTCGCGCCATCAGCAGCCTGCGCCTCAAACCAGGCCTCCACATCCTCGCGCCGGCGCTGGCACACGTGCCGCGCCGCAACCTCACGGACGATCAGAGGAGCATGGAGCGAGCCACCCACCGCCCCGACATCGAGCATGCGCAGCAGGCTGGCGAACGTGTCGGTGTAGCCGTTGTGCGGCGTCGCCGTGAGCAGAAGCAGGTGCCGGACGCGTGTGCTGGTGGCCAGTGCCTCAGCAAACGTCCAGCGATCCATGGCGACCGACTGCTCCTGGCCGCTCTGGTGCGGCTTGGCCACCTGGTGGGCCTCATCGATAATGACGATGTCCCAGGTCTGTTCGAGGATCTGGTTCTTGATCGCGGGCTGCTTGGCGTAGTCGACCGAGGTGATGAGATAGGGAAACGCCTGCCAGGGATTTGCGCCCGCCGGCAACTCGCGCTCCATCTCGCGCCGATGGCGGGTGGAGATGATGCGCGCGGGGATGTGGAAGAAATAGTCCAGCGCCCCGCGCCACTGCTCGCGCAGACTGGCGGGCACGACGACGAGCATGCGCGAAGCTAGGCGGCGTCCCAACAGCTCCATGGCGATAAGGCCGGCTTCGATCGTCTTGCCCAGGCCAACGTCGTCGGCAAGGAGCATCCGCACGCGCGGCATCTCCAGCGACATCACTACGGGCACAAGTTGGTAGTCCTTGGGAATGACGCGGCTGCGCTGGAGGCTGAGCAGCGGAGCTGTACCGTGAAGTATGCTCAGGCGATAGGCGCGCAGGAGCAACTCCTGAGCCTGCACGGTGCCAACCGTGCCCGGATCCGGCGGCGGCAGCGTACCTGAGCGAATCTCCTCAAAGGGAACGTAGAAAGTTACTTGCTTGGCATCTCCCCCGTCGATGGTAGAGGCAACCAGCACATCCTGGAGCGGATGGCCATCGACGCGCCAGAGCCGGTTCCGGGCGGAGATCACCGAGCCGGGGGCAAAGGTCATTTCGGTCATACACAACCCTCGTGTTGTCGAACTGAGTCCAAGTCGCCCCCACGGATCTGAGAAAGAAGCCTATGCCAGATCATATCCGCACTGACAGTCTATAGGGGTTACGTAAATATGCAAACAAGCCAGGTGCATAACACTGTCAGGGCATCTATGTAGCCAGAGCGGATCCCGCTCGCCCACAGCAAGCAGTCTGCCGAAGAAGGGAGCACTATCGACGGCCCTGGTCGCCGTGCGGGGCGAATTGGACAGTTCACCCCACGGATGGTGGGAACTCGTGCCAGCTAGGGCGCGGCGCCCGCGTCCAGAATTGCGTGGGCAGTAGCAGTGTCAGCGATTAGGAGTGCCTCCGCGGCAGCATCGAGTTCGGCATTAACCGCGGCGTCATCCACGTGGGCCTTGCGGAGCTGGAACAACAACAGCGGTAGCCGCCGATCGTCGGGCGGGTAGGGGAAGGGCTCCGGATCGGTGGCGCGCCGCGTCTCCTGGACGACCTCCCGATAGCGGTAGCCGTCCTCCTCGGTCGGCTCGATGGTGGTGTCCTCACCATAGTCGTTCCACGTGAGCAACTGGATCATGTCGGGCTGCTGCTCAAGCGCGAGCTGCAGCGTCTCGCCGAAGGTGGCGCCATCCCGCGCGTCGAGGATCCGCTCCTCGGCAGAGACACCGGCATCCTTGTAGATGTCGTGGAAACCGGGGAAGGCACCCCCCACGAGCACCGGCCACTTTTGCGCCTTGGCGTAGAAGCCGGTCAGATAATCGGTGAGGGCCTCCTGCGTCAGCACGCCCTCCTTGCTGGCCCACATCGGCGGCCAGGGATACGCGGCCGTGGCGGCGGACTCGGTGTGCCCATCAAGCGTGAAGAACGCCGGCCGAACCGTGAGCACCGAGAAGAGCTTGTCCCAATCCGACGCGTTCTTGAAGTACTGCGGCCCGAAGGTGAAGAGCGCCGGCTGCCCACCAACCTTGAGGTAGGCGTCATCGCCAAACCAATCCGCCTCCATCGCACGCATCACATCCTGACCGTGGGTGTAGACGTCGGCGGAGGGGAGGTGCTTGTTGTCGACCATGTGCTTGATCGACTGGTCCTCGTAGCAGATGGCGAATTGGAGGCCGGCGGCCTTCACCGCGTCAAAGAGCGCGTGCGTGCTCTCGTTGAGGACGCCATAGTCCCAGAAAGCCTCGATGCCATACCAGTCGACGATCACGCCGTCGATGCCACTCAGCTTCATCAACAGCACCTGGTACTCCAGAATCGCCGGATCGCGCGAGTCATAGGGACCGGTGAGTGGGAACGTATAGGAAGCGATCTCGGGATGTCCTTCGGCATCGACCGTGTCCGGGTCGAAGTGCTCCATGGTCCAGTGCCAGCCCCAATAGCCGCTCACCTCAGGCGTCTGGTACCAGGGCATAAAGTGCGCCAGCAGCAGCGGGCGCGCGGGCGGCACCCGTGCGGGGACCGATGTCGCGGTGGGAGCAAGTGTCGGGCGCACCGTAGCGGTTGGCGCCGGGGCCGTCTCCACCGGCGGAAGCTCCGTCGCCGTTGGTGCGTCACCAGCCCCCGCACACCCGGCCGCCAAGAGCGTCAAAACCATAAGGGCCACCACCTTCCGTCGCATGAGACCCATTGCCGCCTCCTGTGTTAGGCGCCGGCGCCGCCACCCCAGGTGCCGGGGACGCGCCAACCACGACACCGGAAGTCCCCCAGCACCTATCGCCCTATCAAAACCATGCTACACTCTCCTCAGAATGCAACCTTGCCCATCTCTGCATTCTCCATTCTCTGATTCTTGATTCTCTGATTCGAATGCACGCCCAATACCATACAGCCCTGATCCGAAAAGCCCTGGAAGCCGACTTCACCGAAACCGCCCTCGGCGAGGTGATTGCCGCCAACCTGGGGCAGGATGCCCTGCGCTACCAGCTCGGAAACAAGCCCCACTTCCACTGCGACAACAACAAGATATTTCATTCTGTTCTCCGTATATAGTTATTCATTAATTTCATTATTATAATACTTTATCATCGAATCAGGAGACCACTTTGTCATTT
>JAXGUU010000386.1:0-3803 GCA_040774145.1 Anaerolineae bacterium | reverse complement strand
TGCTCTACGGCAGCTATGCCGATCAACCCGCCGCCTGGAAAGCGCTCATGGACGATTTCCTCGACGACAGTCAGGGGCGCCCTGTCTATCCCGGCATCGGCGTCACCGAGGACTTCGACGCTATCGCTTGGCGCATCCGGACGGCCCGCGAGGCCGGCGCTCAGGGCCACGCGCTCTTCTCCTATGGTAACCTGAACGCCTACGACCATTGGCAGGCCCTTGCCGCCGGACCCTACCTCATCCCCGCCTCACCACCCTGATCGGCGGGCCGCCAGACCCACAACAGCCGTCCCTCGATCCCCGGCTGCACCTCCGACCACGTATCGACCGGCAGCTCCACGCACGCGACGCACGCCGTTGGCAGCCGGCGAGCCTCTCCCGTCAGCACCTCCAGAGCCTCTTCCAGACCCGGGTTGTGCCCGACCACCATCACCCGCTCAAAGCCCGCCGCCACCGTCCTGACGACACGGATCACCGCCTGGGCACTCGCCGCATAGAGTTCGCGCGCCGGCACGACCGGGCGTGCGCATCCGCCGGCCCGCGCCGCCAGCATCGCCGTCGCCCGCGCTCGCCGCGCCGTCGAACTCACCACCAACTCGGGCACCAACCCCAGCTCCGCGAGCCGCCGTCCCACCTCAACCGCATCGCGCTCTCCACGTCCCTTCAGCGGGCGCTCATGATCGGCCAGTCCCGCCTCTTTCCAGCTCGACTTGCCGTGCCGCAGGATCAACAGCGTCTTCATCTCCACCTCCATCTCCTTAGCGCTCGTCTTCGTCGCTTGTCTATCAAACTGTAACTATACCGAAACGGCCTGGAGCTATTGCCCCCTTCGTTGCCGTGTATAATGTAGCTAACCTCATCAACCAGGACGTCACGAAGACGACAACCATGAAGGCCAACGGCAGACCTGACACATCCACCCAAGCCGAGCGTCGACCACCGCGGCTTACGATGCCGGGTACCACCACCGCTAACGACGATCGACAGGCCGCCACGCACGATACCCTGCGTCCCTTCACCCTGGTCCTCAGCATCCTCTACTTCATCCTGGCCGGCACTCACGTTGTCTTCTCCAGCGCCTATGTCGCAACACTCGCGCCTCTCGCCTTCGTCACCAGCGCCCTTCTCCTAACCCTCTACCTCATCCTGACCTACCGACATCCAACCCGCTTTCCCCTCGCCGTACTCCCCTGCGGCGTCGCCGCTCTGGTTCTCATCAGCAGTATAGCCCACCTCGCCCTCACCCGCGATCCTCTCCACACCACACATCTCACCTTCCTCCTCCTTGCCGCGGCCTTCTTCCTCCCCTCTCCCACTACCCTCGTCGGGCTCATCCTGGTTACCCTGACAGCATGGCTCTCCGTCGCCTGGCCTGCCCTTGATACGACGCCCTGGCGCCACCACAGCCTCATCTTGGTCGCCGCATGTGCGCTCTCCCTTGCCCTACAAGACGCACATCTCCGCGCCACGCGCAAACTCCAGCGCTACCGCCATCAGGCTGAGCATCGTGCCCACGACCTCCGCCTGCGTGCAGCGCATCTGGAGACCCTCATCTCGGTCGGGCACTCCATCAACGCCTTTCTTGATCTCGACGCACTCCTCAATCACGTCGTTCAGACTCTGCACACGACCTTCGGCTTTGACTTCGTCGGCATCTTCCTCATCGACGAGACGGGAGATTACCTCGTCGCGCGTGCCGGCACGGGCGAGGCCGGACGCAAGCTCATTCACGGCAACCATCGCCTCGTCGTCGGCGAGTTGGGGCTCATCGGATGGGCCTCGCGCCATCACGAATCGGTCTGCGTCAACGCCGTCTGTGATGATGAGCGTTACGTACGCCTCGGCCCACTCAATGACACGCAGTCAGAGATGGTCATTCCCCTTGAAGCCGGTGATGTGCTGCTGGGTGTCCTCGATATTCAATCGCAGCAGTGCGACGCCTTCTGCGAGGATGACCTCCGTGTCTGCATCTCGCTCGCCGGACAGATCTCTATGGCGATCCGCAATGCCTCGAGATTCGAGTTCGAACACGCCCAGCGCGCGCTGACGGAGACGCTCTACACCGTCGGTCGCGCCCTCTCGCAAACCCTGGACATCTCAGAGATCCTCGATCTCATCCTCACCAGCCTCGGGCAGATCGTGGGCTACGATCGTGGATCGGTGTTGCTCCAGCGCGGGAACGTGCTCGAAATCGTGGCGGCCCGGGGCTTCCCACCGAGCAGCAATCCGCTTGACATCCGCGTCGCCATCAAAGAGGGCGACGTCTACCGCCGCATCTATGAGACCAAAGAACCCCTCACCGTCCCGGTGATCGAGCAACGTCCCGATTGGGAGTACGTCGAGGGCTTGCCGCCGGCCCGTTCGTGGGTCGGGCTACCGCTTATCAACGCCGAGGATGAAGTCATCGGCATGCTCTCCTTAGCCCGCGAGCAGCCCGTGCCCTACACCTGTGACGAGGTCGCGCTGGGGACCGCCTTTGCCGGACAAGCCGGTGTGGCCCTCCACAACGCCAGCCTCTATATGGAGCTCTCCGATGCGTACCGTCAGCTCGCCAGCCTCGATCGCGCGAAGTCGGACTTCATCTCGTTGGCCTCTCACGAGCTGCGCACCCCTCTGACCCTCGTGATGGGGTACAGCCATATGCTGCTCGAGGAACCGGCGCTCCAGCAGGATAGGCAGACCGCCAATATGATCGAGGGGCTTGCCCTGGGCGCCGAGCGTCTGCAGGAGATCGTCAACCGAATGGTCGACCTCGCCGAGATCGAGAGCCAGACCCTGCAACTCGACTTTCTGCCGATGGACCTCTGCGAGCTTCTCAAGGACGTGACGAGAGACCTCGCCGAAGCTGCCGCGGAACGCAGGATCGAGGTCCATTTCGCCGATTGCTCATCCTGCGCTCCCCTCGAGGGCGATCGCATGGCCCTCGATAAGGTGCTGCGTCACTTGGTGACTAACGCCATCAAATACACACCCGACGGAGGAAAGATCACCATCACCGCTCAGCAGACTCTCTCTGATCTCTATGGCCTGCCCGAACCCTGTATCAAGATCGTCGTGGCCGATACGGGCATCGGCATTGACCCTGTGCACCAGCAACGCATCTTCGACAAGTTCTATCAGGTCGGCGAGATCAGCCTCCACTCCTCCGGGACCATCAAGTTCCGCGGTGGCGGACCGGGCCTTGGCTTGGCCATCGTCAAGGGCATTGTCGAGGCCCACCGAGGTCAGGTTTGGGTGGAAAGCCCCGGTCACGACGTACGCAGCTGCCCCGGCAGTCGCTTCTACGTGCTGCTCCCCCTCCAGCAGCCCAGCATCGAGACGATCCGCCGCGGGAAGCGGATGCCGATCGACCTCGACAGCTGACCGCACGCTGCGCCCTCGTTCGGCCTGCAGTTCATCAACCCCTACGTGGGAGCACAGCGTAGGGCAGCACGTCGCGGGCTGTCAGTCTGAGAGAGCGTCGGGAATCTCCGCCTCGAGCCCGCGAATCCGTGGGTGAGCCACGATCGCGAGCGCGCCCAGTGTGTAGAGGAGCCCGGCGAGGATGAAGATCAGGGCGATGCCATGGCCCGGTCCCACGCCGATGACCGGCCACGGATGTAGGTCCAGCCGAAGAGGGCCTGCCTGAGGAACGAGCCACGCTCGCCCTCATCTTCCTCACCGACCTCGGGCTTCGGGAAGCGCACGAACAGGAGCGTGCCCAGTGCAACCAGATACGAACAGATGTCAATCAACAGAACGGCCTTGAGCCCCGCTGTGACGAAGAGCGCACCGGCGATCGCGGGCGCAGCAAGCCGGCTGAT
>JAXGUU010000385.1:0-3805 GCA_040774145.1 Anaerolineae bacterium | reverse complement strand
TGGGGGCTTTCGGGTGGGTGGAACTGTAGAAGGCGGTGTGGTGGGGCTTGGGCGACATCTCCACCTCGAGCGTCAGCGTGATCGTCTCGAAGCCGGGCACCGCCGCGGCATCGCCAACGCTCACGAGGCCGCCGAAGACCTCGCCGCGGTTCAGAAACCCGAAGAGCCGGCACGCCGGGCAGAGTCCGTCGATGTCCGTGCAGTGGCGGTAGCCCTGATGGGGCACTTCATAGTTGGTGATGGTGCGTTCGCCACGGACCCGCTCTGAAAACGAGAGCTTGTCAAACAGGAAGCAGGACCCCGACGTAGCCTCGGCGACCGTGCGGATCACGCCCTTGAGCGAAGACCCTGGGATCACGGGCAGCGCCCCCGCGTGAAAGAAGTGCAGGTGCTCATGCTCCCCGCGCGGGGCCGGGTTCTCGCGCGCCGCGGGTACGAAGAGCGGCATCTCGGCCGTGAGCCGACAGCGGAGCGTGCCGCTGAGGCCCGTGTAGCGATCGTGCCCACGGCCGACGATGGACTCGCGCGTCGCGGGGCGTTTGGGGAAACGGACGAAGTCAAAGGGGTTCATACGTCCTCCCGCTCAAATGCCACGTGTCGAACCCACACGAGCTGGTGATCCTCCGCGCGCCGGTATTCGACGCTGACGAGCTGAGCTCGTCCTGCGCCTGGCGCCAGCGCGCCAAGGGCCGGTGCCGCTGCCAGAATGACGTTGTCGGGTCCCCATAGGTAGGTCCTGCGCTGGCTGGCGGTCGCGCCGCTGAGGTCGAGCACCATGGCCCACCCAGCCCCCGGCGCCGCACCGGCCCACAGCACCCGGAATCCAGCCCCGTCCTGCTGCCACCGGATCTCCAGGTCACGGCCGAAGGCTATGCCGCTCGGCCACAGCGTGGGATCGATGACCTCACTACGCGCCGGGCAGCTCAGCGCGTCGACCCGCTCCAGAATCGCGAACGGCAACTCTGCTGGGCGCCGGCTGGCCAGCAGGCTGGCCAGAGCGTCTGCCTCGATCGTTCGAACGTAGACGTCAATGGCCATACCCACGTCCTCCGCGCCATCGCGCCATCGCATCCGGCTCGGTGTAGTTCACGGCCCGTTCGATCCACAGGGCGCCGAGCGTCTTCCAGGGGAAGCTATCGCCTGCCCACGCAGCCACCGCGCGCAGGCCGTTGCTGCGCCACGCATCTGGTGTGGGTGAAAAGGGAATCCCGACCTCGTCGGACGGACTGGCCCCATAGGCGCTCGCGTCCGCCAGGGCGCCCATCCCGCGCAGGGCAAGCTGACCGTTGCGCGGTTGGGGGCCCCTGGGGCCGAGGAAGTGGATCTGGGTCTCCCGAACAGCGCCGATCACCTTGCCCAACCCGCGACTCTTCCCCGATCCGATCCGGATGAGCCCATCGTGGAGATCCGCCAGGAGGAAGCCCACGAGGCCCAGTTGCCACAGCTCGAAATTGCGCACGTGGAGCGTCGTCACGAATACCCCGTCGGTGATCACTTCCAGATCGAACTTCGCACCCCCAGCGGCCCCGCCGGTAAGCCGGTTGATCCCGACACCGTCACGGAGCTGTGGCCCAGGGGGTTCCCCCTCGGCATAGGCGTCAGCCGTGGCCAGACGGCCCGCGTACCAGGTCGAGCCAAAGAGCTTGCAGATGAGGCAGGAGTCGTGGTAGACCAGGGCGTTGAGCTTATCCGCGGGCGGATCACGCCGCGACAGCACAGGGTCGTTCGCTTTCTTACGCGCCTCGAAAACCGCGCCGCACGCCGCGCCGGCATCCGGCGTCCTGGCAAACGGATCGCACACCGCTGCTGGCTGGAGCGTCCGCGCGATGCGCTCGCTGTGGCTTCTGAGCACGCCCTTCAGGCTGCTCCCTGGCAGATAGACTTGCTGTGCTCCGTCGCGCCATACTTGCACGAACGCCATGTCCGGTCCGGACACCGTGGCCATCCCCGACTTGATCAGGATGGGCCCGTCAGGCCTGATCTCCAGCTTGATCACGCACTCGTTGACCAACTGCTTAAGCATCCGCCACCTCCTGCTCAGCGAAGAGGCCTGCAACCCAGCTCGCCAGATCGGGCGCGACCGCCGCCGGTAGCCCGCCGGTCAGGTAGGCCTTGAGCGACCCTGTGTCTGTGAAGTCCACGGCCTGGAGCTGGAGTCCCTCGAGGTGGCACCTCCCCAGTCCTCGGCTGCGGATACCGCCGAGGGGTACCATCCCCTGCGTGAACTCCTGGAGCCCGATCGCTACGAGGCCCAGATCGCGCGCGCTTCCATTTTCGACTGTGAGCTGGAAGTCGAAGGCGGTTCCCGGAGGGACCACCTCGTAGTCATACTTGATGCCCTCGCGGGCACGCTCGCTGTCGCGATCGATGCCCACACCGTCGCGAGCCTGGATGACATCGTACCAGGGCTCGACCACGGGCAGGTCCGCGAACTGCGCTGCCGCGGCAAGGGTTGGGCTGCCGAAGAGCTTGCACGTGTCGCACAGCCAGCGATCGAGCAGCTCAAGCAGCACGGCGTCCGTCACGGTCGCCCCTGCGAGATCCGGTCGCTCCAAGCGGATGAGGGCCGCCTCAATGTCAGGGCTGTCGCTGCTGAGTGTGCGGCCCACGCTGCGGCTAACCAGCCGGTACGCCTCGTCCAGGCTCATGCGGGCTGCTCGGGCGGCGCTGGACATGTCCCCGGCTGCTGTGTCGTCACCGCGGTGGGTCGACATACATGCCGCATAGCCGGTCTGGAGGGCACAGGTGTGCAAGCCGAGGTGGGCCAGGTTGGGCACCAGGCGCTCGACGGACGCCCGGAACGCGCCCTTGAAGGACGATCCCGGAATGAACGGACGCCCCAGGGGATCGCGGACAACCGGACTGTCGGTCGCGCCCTGCTCACGGCCGCCGCCGATGTGCAGGCCCGTCTCCAGCACCAACAGACCCCGCAAACTGTGCCGTGACCGCAGGCTCGATCGTGATAACTGTTGGCTCATGGTTCTGCTCCTTCACCACTTGGTAAGGTTGTGGATTTGGCTACTGATGGCGTCAAAACGTTCTCTGCACGGTTCGGGGCAGTGATGGGCGAATGGCCTGACAAGGGGACGAAGGTTCTCAGCGGTGTACTGATCCAGGGCTGCCTCGATCACATCCAATAATGCCTCATAGACACACACCCAGAGAATGCCGAGGTCCTCATCAGGCGGAAGAACCAGCAGTTTGCTCAGGTTGGCGGCCTCCATGGGGCTGAGTTTTCTGGCGTTCCGCCTGCGGTTCACGCCAGCCGTGACAATCCGCGGTGGGCTCTCTGGTGTCATCTGCTTGCCTGTTGGTGCAAGCATCTCATTTGCCAGTTTGCTGAGCTGCTCGGTCTGCTGTTTTAGATCTAGCCGTGGGAACAGCGCGCGCCACGCTGTCATCACGTTCTTATACAGCCTCCCCAGGTCTTGATCAGTATCGGCCCGCCCATCGAGCGTCCACTCGGTTAGCTTGTTACGCATCTTGTTGGCAGCGAATCTGTACTGCTGGGGCGCTAGCATATCGAGCGCCTCGTTCACTTCCGTTTCCCCCAAGTCAGCCGGTACTGACGTAAGATACTCCACTAGCGTCTGGCCCTGGAGCGCGTGGCGAAAGTCGCCGCTATCGGGATCTTTGCTGAGTATTTGCTCGACTGCCAGTTCGAACAGCCGGATGATCTGGGTAGGCCGAGCGATCGGTACGGTGTCGATCGGCTGATTTCGATCGACGCTGATCGCGCCGGGGTGCGCGCACCGATGGCGCAGCTCCCGCAGTTCGTGAAGCACTCCCTCAACACCCCCAAAAT
>JAXGUU010000384.1:0-3808 GCA_040774145.1 Anaerolineae bacterium | reverse complement strand
CGGCGCGAACTGCATATGGTAGGAGGCGCCGCAGCTGCGGCAGAGGCGGCGTCCCGTCACGCGAGCGATCAGCTCGGGCCGGGGCACGCGGATGTCGAGGACGAGATCGATCTTGTGACCGTGCTCGGCCAACGCCTTATCCAGCGCCTCGGCCTGGGCCACCGTGCGAGGGAAACCGTCGAGCAGTGCCCCGCCCCTGCAATCGGGCTGCGATAGCCGGTCGAGCACCATCGCGATCGTGATATCATCCGGGACCAGCTCACCGCGGTCCATATAGCCCTTGGCCTTGAGGCCCAGCTCGGTCTGATTCTTGAGATTGTAGCGGAAGAGGTCGCCGCTGGCGACGTGGGGCAGGTTCAGCTGCTCGTGAAGCCGGTCGGCCTGGGTCCCCTTGCCCGACGCCGGCGGGCCCATCAAGATAACGTAGGTGGGTTGATCTGGCATCCTGTCTCTCCTTGTCCTTTTACATGTCGATATGAGCTCACGACGGGCCCTCGGCTTCGTCGTGGAGCGCAGCCGCGGCCTCGCGAACGGCCTCCAGCACGCCGGAGGCCTTGAAGGTCTCCCAGCTCTCCGGCACGCGGTGGAGCAGATCCTCGATCTCCGCGTCACGCACCTGCAGATAATCGTCGAGCGCGGTCGAGGGGGCCGCCGGCTCCCCGCCGTCGACGCACGCCGCACTCCACAGCGCGTGCTCCTGTTCAGGGGCCTCCCAGGTGCCGAAGTCGATCACCGACCTCAGGTGGTCGACGGCGACCCGCGCATCCTGGAGATCGCCCAAGATATCCTGCAGCACCTTGAGCGCCTCGATGGCGTCGACTGCAGGGGGGCCGAGGACGTCACGGAAGAACTCAAGGGTGTATCTGAAGCGCTTGAGGTCGATGCGCAGCGCGTGGTACTCGGCCAACGGCAGACCGGCTTTGCCGACAGCGCGGTCGTGCTTCATCACCGAGTCCAGCCGCTCCTCGACGATCAGGGGCACCACATCGGCGACCTGTCGCGGCTGCTTCTTGTCGGGCAGGCCCTCCTGAAGCGCCGTCCAGAAGCGGAGCTTGAACTTGGCATAGCGTTTGCTGCCCAGGTGGGCCAGCATGATGTTGCGGCGGCGGATGTACTCCACGTCCCAGACACGAAAGAGGCGTCCGAAGGCGTTGGGATCCCTGCCCTGCTGCTCGAGAAAGCGATCGGTCTTCTCCCTGAAGACGTCCATATCCCGCACCGCACCCAGCGCATCGGCTGCCTCCCTGAGTCCTGAGCGGATCTTCTTCACTGCCTTCACGTCGAAGTAGGGTTCGGCGATCCAGAAGGCCGAGCGCATCCGCCGCATAGCCACACGCATATCGTGGAGCTCCTCGGTGTCGACGCCCGCGTAGCTGCCCTGTTCGTGATCCTGCATGCGGATGAAGAGGGGGCGCAGGATCTTGCTCATCGCGGCGCCGAAGGTGTCGTGGGGCTTCACCTTGGCGTTGCCGGGTCCTCCGGGCCGGATGCGGCTCGCGAAGGCGAGGCCGCGCTCGAACTTGGAGGTGGGTTGGGGGACCAGCCCGGGCAGTTGCTTGAGGGCGGCAAGGATCGGCGCCAGCTCCGCTTCGGTCCGCTGAGGCGCCAGCTCGACCTCTAGCTCCACGAATTGCTGGCGAGGACCGTCGCTGTGGATGACCTCGACGTTATCCAGCGCCATCGTCGCGATCGCGGCCCCTTGTGCGTCGATGATCTGACGTTCCTGCCGTTTTTGCTCGAGGGTGAGGAGGCAGACGAGGGGCTCATCACCGATGAGGGGCGCCACACGGTCCTCAAGTGCGGGCGGGAGCCAGACTTCGCGGACCGGTTCGGCGCCGGTGGGGGACGCTTCGATCTCCATCTCCTCGCGGTGGTGGATGCTGCCCTCAACGCCGCCCATGCTCTTCAGTGAGAACAGCGTGCGATCGTTCTCGAGCCGCCTGCGCAGGGCGTATCCGCCCGCGAGAATGCGCTGGTCGTTGGTGTCGAAGTAGCGGTCGTGAAGGTGGAGGGTCTGGCCCGCGGTGAGGCGATGGCCTGCGATCTGCTCCAACGAACGGATCGCGGCGCGGGTTGTCTCATTCAGGACCGAGTATTTCGCCTCGATTTCCATAGCGCGTGCTTCACCTCATTCGGATGGTCCGATTATCCCACCGGGGCAGTCGCCCTTGACCTTCCGGGAAGCTCGAAGGCCCGTGGCGTCGTGCCGATTCAGGCGTCCGACGCCCTGTCTGCGTTGCGTGGGGCTCAGCCAGCCTCCCGGAAGGTGATTCCCACGCTGCGCGATCGCCATGATTATACCACGGCGCCTCCAGGACTCATGGTATACTCGCCGTATGGTGACCTCTCGCGATCCGCTGCCCGAGCCGCTCGCTCCCCTGGTGCCCGGCCTCGTCCGAACGGGCTGCCTGGGTGCTGACGTGCGCAGATTCCTAGAGCATCATGGATGCCGGCACACCGCCGAGCACAGTCAGGCGGTGGTCGCCGTTGCGGAGCATCTGGCCCGGCGCTTCGGAGCCGGGGTCGAGGTCGTCTCCGCCGCAGCGTGGCTGCACGACGTCAGCGCCGTCATCCCGAACGCGCAGCGCCTCGAGGCCGCGCCGGCCCTGGGTATCGAGGTGCTCGATGAGGAGCGAGCGGTGCCGATGATCCTGCACCAGAAACTCTCCGCCGTGATGGCAGAGATGCTCTTTGACGTGCACGATGCTGATGTCCTGGCGGCGATCCGGTATCACACGACCCTCCATCCGCACGCCGAGCTGCCGGCGAAGATCGTCTTCGTGGCGGACAAGCTCGCGTGGGATCAACCCGGTCGGCCCCCCTACGAAGCGGCGCTGTTGGCGGCGCTCGAGCGGTCGCTGGATAGCGCGGTCTGCGTCTACCTGGATTCGCTGTGGGAACAACGCGCGACCTTGCCCGTCGTGCACCCGTGGATGGTCGCGGCGCGCGCGGCGTTCTGTGGCGCGCCGGGAGGGGCGGCATGAGCTCGATGCCGACGTCCGGACCCGTCGTGGTGATCATCTCCGCAGATGCCGAATGGCAGGTCGCGCGCCCGGTGCTGGAAGAGCGCTTTGCCTGCGCCCCGGTCGCGTCCACGCCCTACGGAGAAGCCCGTGCGGGCCGGGTCGAGGATGCCGGGGACACGCCGGTGGTCTTCACCCACGGCGGTTGGGGCAAGATCGCCGCCGCTGCCTCGGCTCAGCACGCCATTGATCGGTGGTCGCCGCGGTTGCTGGTCAACCTGGGCACCTGTGGTGGGTTCGAGGGGGCGATCGAGCGGGACACGGTCGTGCTCGCCGAGCGCACGCTGGTCTATGATATCATCGAGCAGATGAGCGATCAGGACGCGGCGCTCGCGCACTATGGGGTGACGCTCGACCTCTCCTGGCTTCGCGAGCCCTATCCGCACGCGGTCCACCGCGGGCTGCTGCTCTCCGGCGACCGTGACCTGGTCGCCGAGGAGGTGCCCCTCCTGCGGGCGAGGTTCGGGGGCGTGGCAGGCGACTGGGAGTCGGGGGCGATCGCCTATGTGGCCGCGCGCAACGGGGTGCGTTGCCTGATCCTGCGGGGGGTGACCGACCTGGTGGGGCCTGACGGTGGCGAGGCCTATGATGGGACGCTGGTGTTCTTTCGCGAACGTGCCGCAGAGGTGATGGCGTCGCTGTTGGCGGCGTTGCCGGCGTGGCTCAACTGCGTTGCGTGGTAGGCGCCGCCGGGAGACGCCCCGCCGGGGCGTCTCTACGGAGATGGGGGTGCGGTCGTTGTGTTGGACGCGCACCGCGGCGTCGGTTCGGGGGGGGGGTGCCGG
>JAXGUU010000383.1:0-3813 GCA_040774145.1 Anaerolineae bacterium | reverse complement strand
GTCACTCCTCGGGTTGGTCGTTGTGGTCCTGATGGTCGCCTTGGCGGCCTGTTCGACGCCGGCGTCCACGCCGACGCTTAAGCCGACGGCGACGTCGCTTCCGACGGCGACGGTGACGCCGGCCCCAACCGCAACGCCGACCCCGACCCCCACCGCAACGCCCGTCCCGCCGGCGCGATTGGAGCTGCGCTGGCCCGAGGTGGTCTCCGTGCTGGCGCCGGTGCCGATTGAAGTCGTGCTCGAGCCGCCGCCGGGAGGTAGCATCGACGCGGAGATCAAGGCGACGGTGATGGACCCTAAGGCCGAGATCTACGCGACGTTTGAGCTGACCGAACGTGAGGGTAGCCTTTATCGGTCGCCCGAGCCTCTCCAGCTGCCGTTTGATGCGCCGGCTGGGGCTTGGTGGTATTACGTCACCATCTCGGCGCCCGTGCCGGTGGTCGGGGACGCCGCGCTCTTCTTCCACATCGCGCCCATCGAGAACCGCGATCTGAGCGAGGTCCTGCGGCCCGACACCACGATCGGGATCCCCGTCGAGTTCGACGAGGTGATCGCGCAGGGCGACACCTGGGCCGGGGGGCGTGTGTGGCGCTATGAGCAGGGAGAGGTGGCGCTCTGGTGGGTGCCCGGACCGGCGGAGGCGTTGACCGATAGCAATGCGCTGGTGGTGCTGGAGGCGACCTATGATGGGCACGGACATCACGATGCCGCCCCGTCGCCCCTGGAGTTCATGCCCATCGAGTGGCAGGGCCGGTCGGGCTTCGAGTTCTCCGAGATCTGGCCCGAGCCGGAAGGTGGGCACGGACGGGCATGGGTGATCCAGGGTGATGACTATTGGGTCTATGTGTTGCGCGTGCGGGCGGTCGGCACGCCGGCGATGCCCACGCTCCACGAGGAGATCGCCAAGACTTTCGCCTTTGTGGAGGCGAGTGACTGAGGTCGGTGCCCGGCGGTCGCCCGGCGATGAACTCGCCGGGCTCGTCAGCTACGCCCCATCCCTGGGGCTGGGATCGTCGCGACACGGTGGGGCCCCGATCCGACGAATGTTGTCGATGGGAATCTTACGACGTGAGCACGGGAATGTGTCGGCGTGTTGTGGGTCACACACTACCCTAAGCTAGGAGGGATCATGGGACAGTTTGACGAGAAGCACGTTCTGGCGATGTATGAGTTGGCGAAGGAGCGCTATGCGGCGATCGGGGTGGACACCGACGCGGCGTTGGCGAAGCTGGCGGCGACGCCGATCAGCCTGCACTGCTGGCAGGGCGATGACGTGGCGGGTTTCGAGGGATCGGCGGGCGAGGTGGGCGGCGGGCTGGCGGTCACGGGCAACTACCCCGGCAAGGCGCGCACCGCGGACGAGCTGCGCAGCGACCTGGACAAGGCCTACAGCCTGATCCCCGGCACGCACCGGCTCAACCTGCACGCGATCTACGCCGAGACCGGCGGGGTCGAGGTGCCGCGCGACCGGCTGCAGCCCGAGCACTTCGCCGGCTGGATCGATTGGGCGAAGGCCAACGACCACGGGCTGGACTTCAACCCGACGCTCTTCGCGCACCCGCTGGCGGACGACGGCTTCACGCTCTCCAGCTATGACGCGGGCACGCGCACCTTCTGGATCGACCACTGCATCGCCTGCCGCAAGATCGGCGAGGCGATGGGCAAGGCCCTGGGCACGCCTGCCGTGACCAACATCTGGATCCCCGACGGTTACAAGGACCTGCCGGTGGACCGCGAGACGCCGCGCATCCTGCTGCGCGACGCGCTGGATGCGGTCTTCGCCGAGGCGATCGACCCGCAGTACAATCTCGATGCGGTCGAGTCGAAGCTCTTCGGCATCGGCTCCGAGAATTACGTCACCGGCTCGCACGAGTTCTACATGGGCTACGCGATCACGCGCAAGAAGCTGCTGGCGATCGACTCGGGGCACTTCCATCCGACCGAGAACATCTACGACAAGATCTCGGCGGCGATGTTGTTCCTGGACGAGATCCTGCTGCACGTGAGCCGCGGGGTCCGCTGGGACAGCGACCACGTGGTGATTCTCTCCGACGACCTGCGGCTGCTGATGCATGAGCTGGTGGCGAACGATTACCTGTCGCGGACGCACATCGGGCTGGACTACTTCGACGCGAGCATCAACCGGGTGGCAGCGTGGGTGATCGGCACGCGCGCCTCGCTGCAGGCGCTGCTGATGGCTCTGCTGGAGCCGGTCGACGCGCTGCGCGAGATCGAGCAGGCGGGCGACTTCACGCAGCGGCTGGTGCTGCACGAGGCTGCCAAAGCGCTGCCCTGGAGCGCCGTCTGGGATGCCTACTGCCTGCAGCAGGGCGTCCCGGTGGGGTCGGCGTACCTGGATGAGATCCAGGCCTACGAGCGCGAGGTGCTGTCGGAGCGGTAGATTTCGACACACACACATACGCGTTACGTTCTCCCGCCCAAGGCTTTTCCGCAAGCCTTGGGCGGTTCTGCGTCTCGAGGAGCATCGAGGTGGCGCCTTGCGGGCGCGCGCACGACTGAGACCTTTGAGGTTGGGGGAGTGGGGGAAAACCTCAAAGGTCTTTCTCAGGAGAGCAGGTCGGTCTCGTCGTCGGGGTAGAGGAGGGGGTCGGGGCTGCGGAGGATGCGCCAGGCGAGTTTGAGGCGCCGGCGCAGGCAGCGATAGCGCCGCAGCCAGGGAGGCGGCAGGGGCGCGGCAAGGGCTTTGAGCTCGCTGAGGTGCTGCCGGGCGGTGGCGTAGCCGGCGTCGACCGCCACGGGGCTGCCGTCGGTGGAGAGGATGCCCACGCCGGGCAGGGGGACCTCCAGGAGCATGTCCGGCGGGCAGAGGGTCATTCTTGTCTGGTTGACCAGTTGTTGGGTCAGGCCGAAGCCCGTCTCGGCGATGAGGAAGGGCAACCGCCAGGTGTGTTCGCTGTTGCCGAAGCGGAACAGCGAGCTGAGCGAAAGGCCGCGTGCGTGGGGGTTGCTGGGGACGACCTCGAGCTCAAACTCCTTGATCGCCGGGATGGTGATCGCCAGCACGCGGTCGGCGCCCATCCGCCGGGCGATGTCCAGGGGCACGTTGTTGAGCACTCCGCCGTCGATGAGCCAGCGCCCATCGTGCCGGACGGGCGCGAAGAAGAGCGGCAGGGCCGAGGTGGCCATCAGGGCCGGGATGAGTGGGCCGCTACGGAGGATCACCAGGCGTCCTGACTCCAGGTCAACTGCGGTGACGGCGACCGGGATCTTGAGATCCTCGAAGGTGAGGTCCGTGCTGCCGAGAAGCTCGGCGAAGAGCGGCGCCATCTTGCGGTGGTCGAAGAGCCCGTGCCAGGTACGGTCCGGGGAGGCGAAGTCGAGGATCTTGGTGTCGACGGCGAAGGCGATGATGTCCTCCAGGGGGACGCCGGCGCCATAGGCTCCGGCGATGAGCCCGCCCATGCTGGTGCCGGTGAGCAGGTCGACGGGCAGGTGGTGTTCCTCGAAGACGCGCAGCACCCCCAAGTGGACCAGCCCGCGGATTCCGCCACCGCTCAGGGCGAGGCCGACTTTGGGGCGGCTCTGTGCGGACGTCGCTACGTGGTTATCTGGAGTTGGTGGCTCGACCATAGCGGTTACCTGTGTGCCTTTCGGGTGGTGGTGCTTGCGCCGGCATCTCTGACGGTGATTGTATCACGCAAGGGGAGCTTGGCACGTGCTCCGGCGGGGGTGGCTCGCTGAGCGACCGTTGATGCGTGTCGAGGTGGGTAACCGCTCAAGGCCGGCGGAACGCCCTTGAGCGGGATGGCTGGCGGGGGTGGCTCGCTGAGCGCACCTTTGATGCCTCTTGAG
>JAXGUU010000382.1:0-3834 GCA_040774145.1 Anaerolineae bacterium | reverse complement strand
GGTCGCGATCGCCACGCCCTAGGTGCCCGCTGCGGTGCCGGCCGCTCGGGTCCATCGCTTGTCATGCACCCCTTCTATGTTAGAATCCCTGGTTGGGGTCACTATGACGTATTTCTATCCGCTCTTGCTGGTCCTGGGAACGGGCGGCAGCCTGCTTCTCCTGGGTCTCGGCTCGTTCACAGGACTTCGCGCTCTGCGTAAGCCTGTGTCCGCTGTGTGGGCCACTGCCTTGGCGCTTCTTTGGTCGCTCGCGCCGTCTGAAGGGCAGTGGGTTCTTTCCGTCTGGCGCCCGACGGACGTTACGGGTGGCCTGCTGGTGCTGGACCTACAGCCGGCAATATGGTGGTTGGTGCTCCTGCTTCTCATTGCGGCTGCAGGTGCCCTCTGGACCTCGGTGTCTGAGCGGGCCGGCGCGCTACCCCTCACGGGCGTGCTCTTGTTGATTCTGCTGACCGTGACGTGGCTCGGCGTGGCGTCCGGATCGCTATTGATGACCCTCGCTATGTGGACCCTCTTCGACGTCGTCTGGTTCCTGGCCCGGCTTGTGGGTGGCGCTGATGGGGAACGCGTCGTCTGGGCATCGGCGGTGAACGGAGCCGCGTCGCTGCTCCTCTGGTCGGTCTCGCTGTTACTGCTGCGAGATGGTGACAGCGGTCTCTGGTGGCTCGTGCGGCCCTCAGAGTCGGCGCGCGCGCTTCTCACCCTGGCTGCTTTTCTGCGGATGGGCTTCTATCCCTTTCAGATCGTCCATGCCGAGACGGTGCGTCAGTCGCGGGTGCACGTGTTCATGAGCGTGCTCAATCCACTGATGGGCGTCGCGTTGCTCTATCGTCTGATCTCGCTGCCTGCAGCCTACGGCCTTCCCACCTGGGCGATGGGGTGGGGATGTCTGTCCGTGTTGTGGTCCGGCTTGAAGTCCTTCAGCCTGCTCCGGCGCGCAGCTCTCCTACCCGCCGGATTTGGGCTGCTGTTGGCTGCCGTCACAGGTGCCCTCGTCACATCTGATGGGGACCTGCTCCTTGTTGGGGTGGGCGTCTGGGTCGTGTCGATAGCTCTGGTATTGCTCTCCAGGCGGCTGGAGCGTAGGGCCGTGCCGCTCGTGTGGCCCACACTGATCGCCGGCGCCATGCTGCTGGGAACACCGCCATCGCCGCTGTTCGGACTCTACACTGCGGTGTTGGCTGCGGCCCCATGGGGCTGGCGCGTTGCCTTTCTCATCGGCATGGTCGGTCTGGCGGCTTCGTTGTTGCGGGGGCTCGTGAGCCCTGCGGAAGGACGTGTCCGACCCGCGTGGCCTCGCCTGACGCTTGCTCTGGTGGGAGGCATGGTCATCAGCCTGGGAGCACTCGTCGCCGCTGTGCTGTACCGGCCTGTGGACTCGGTACAGCCCCTTCCTTTGGCTCTATGGGTGCTCGCCGTCTTGGGAGGGGGGCTGCTGGTGCGTTGGGGACGTGATCTCCAGCGGATATGGATCGGCGGACAGCCGGTGATCCAGCTCCTCGACCTGCAGTGGCTCTACCGTGCGGTCTGGCAGGGCGGTGAGAACCTGCTTGGCGTCCTTCGCGTGACCGCTGAGGTGGTGGAGGGCAGCGGCTCTGTCCTTTGGTCGGTCCTGGTGCTGCTTCTGATCCTGCTGATCCTAGGAGGCGGATGAACTCGTTCATCGCTTGGCTCGATCGCTTTTCTGAGTTCGTCTCGCTGCCTGCAGCATGGGGTATTTTCGCTGCCGGTGCTGTGATCTACCTGATCAACGCTTGGCGCGTTCGCTTTCTCGCGTTGTTGGTCCAGTACCTCTTTGTAGGTGTCCTCTACGCTCGCATCTTCGACACACGGCCTGAGCTGGTCCTGATGAAAGTCGTCGTTGGCTGGATGATCAGCGGTTCACTGCTGGTGAGCGCCGGCGTGCGCCGGCGTGCGCAGCCCGGATCAGGCAAGCTCGTCCGCTGGGCCACGAATCTTCCGTTTCGGATCATGATTCTTTCCTCAGCGACGGTCGTGTCGTGGCTTGCTTCACAACGCTATGCGCTGCCCTATATCTCCGCGGACCTCGGGCTGGCGTGCTTCCTGCTGGTGGTGTTGGCCATCCTCTTCTTCGGTACAGAGGAGGAAGATCCCGGTATCGTCGGCGTGGGCCTTCTCAACCTCTTGGCCGCCTTGGACATCTTCTACTCCGCACAGGATCCCGGCCTGCTGGTCAGTGCGCTTCTCGTGGCGACCAATCTGTTGGTGGGTCTTGCGGCCTCCTACCTGACCGTTACCGAGGTGCCCGCATGAGCCTGCCTGGGCCGGTCTTCATTGTCGGCGTGCCGCTGTTGGCAGCGGTGTTGCTGCAACTCCTGCGGCGTTGGACGACGGTTGTGGCGTGGTCGGCAGCCGGCGTCGCCGGCCTCTTGGCCGGTATGATCGCCTTCATCCCCGCGGATCAGGCCGTCTCGATAGGGCCTCTCTCGGTGAATCTGAGCGCGCCCATTTCCGTCTTTGGACGGCTGTTGGTTGTCGAGGATGTGGACCGGCTGCCGTTGATCTTCATTACGGCTACCGCCGCCGGCCTGTTCATCGTCGCGTGGCGCCTCTTGCCCCACTCGAACTTCTTTCCCTCAGGCTTGATCATCGTGGCGCTGCTGTCGGGCGCGATGATGGTGGCGCAGGTCGTCTATGCTGCATTGTTGGTGGAGATGGCTGCCGTGATGACGGTGTTTCCCCTTCACGAGCCGCGTCAAGGGGGTGAGCTCCAGTCGGATGACCTGAAGAAGAAGGGCGGGCTGCAGTACATGGTCTATGCGACCCTTGCCCTGCCCGGACTGATGGTCACGCAGCTGCTGCTGGAGCAGTTCGCGATCTTCCCCAGCGATCAGGGGCTTCTGCAGACGGCGACGATCCTGCTGGGTGTCTCGTTGGCGATCCTGTTGGGTGCCGTGCCATTCCAGTCCTGGCTCTCGTCGGTCGCGATGGACGGCTCCCCGCCTGTGGTCACCTTTCTCTTTACCGTGAACATCGGGACCGTCTGGTTCCTTCTATTGGCGTATCTGGAGTCCTACACATGGCTGAGCCAACAGGCGGCCTTTAGCTCTCTGTTCACGAATGTGGGCCTGTTGATGATGGTCATCGGCGGCGCTTTGGCCGCCTCACAGCGGCGCCTGGGACGTCTGGTGGGCTATGCGACGTTGGTCGACAATGGAGCTATGTTTGTTGCCCTGGGATCGGGTCAGGTCGCAGGTCTGGCTCTCTCGCTGGTCATGTTGATCGCGAGGCCCTTTGCCCTGAGCTTGATGACGCTGGGGTTGGATGGCTTGCGACACTTCGGTAACGGGGATGATCAGCTGGAGGTCGTCGCCGGTGCGGCGTGGGTCGTCCCGTGGCGGTCGCTCGCTTTCATGGTCGGGGGCGTGGCGATGGCCGGATTTCCCCTTTCGTTAGGCTTCAGTGCTCGATGGGGGCTCTACCGTCTGATGGTTCAAGAGAATCTCTTTCAAGCCCTCGTCGCCCTGATCGGCAGTGCCGGCATCATGATGGGCTTGATCAGTGCGGTGCGTGCCCTTTTGGCGCCGCCGGAGAGCGAGAAGGTCAGGACATCGGTTCCCGAGGATCGGATCGTGCTCTTGCTGATTCTGGTTCTGCTGGTCGGCACGCTGACGCTGGGTCTCTTTCCTCAAGTGGTGAGTCAGGTCGCGCTGCAGGCGGCAGAGGCGTTCACCTTCTTTGTGCGTTAGGCGGACCAGACGATGACGCTCAGCATCTACGACCTGCGCATTCGCCAACGTGACCACCTGCTCAGCATCGCCCGGGCGATGGTGTCGCGGCTGAATCTGCGCGCTGTGCTGCGGCTGATCCTGC
>JAXGUU010000381.1:0-3854 GCA_040774145.1 Anaerolineae bacterium | reverse complement strand
CTTCTATCCGCATCGGGATTGGGAGCGCGGTCAGCGTAGCGATGGTTCGGAGATTCCCCGGCTGCACTTCGACATCCGCGTGGTGGATGCGGCAGACTATGCCAAGCCCGGAGGGTCGGCGGAGCTGTCCCAAGCGCTCAGCACCCCTGGCGTGTAGGCCGACGCGCGAGTTGTCTCGGGGATCTCTGTTCGCTTGGATCCCGTATGTGGGGGTCCGCGGTTTCCCCTAGGATGCATCCTCGTTGTTGCGGATTGCGCGTTGCATGTTACGATGGCGGCGCGTGCCTCGCGTTGCCCCTATCGAGGCCTGAGGCCTAGAACGATGGGAGGACTCGTGGAAGGAGCGTAGCCGCTACGGCGATGGAGACATTCATGCGACGACGTTGGCGTGATTGGGTGTGTGTTGGGCTGCTCCTGTTTTTTCCCCTACTCCTCTTTGCCCCGGTCTCGTTGGGAGATCAGACCCTCGTTCCCGCCGATGCACTTACCCTCTTCGAGCCCTATCGCTCCGCTGTGCAGACCCTTCCCGGCGATGTGAGCCATCAGTACGGCGAGGTGCAGAATCCCCTGCTTGCCGATCTGGTCCTCCAGAACTATGCGTGGAAGCAACTGCTGGTGGAGGCGCTCGAGACGCGCACGTTGCCGCTGTGGGATCCCTATCTCTTCTCGGGACACCCCTTCCTAGCTAACGGTCAACACTCGGCGCTCTATCCACTCACGTGGATCTTCTTCGTGGTGCCTGTCGCGCGGGCGTATGGTATCTTCGTCGTTCTGCAGCTCGGCCTTGCCGGGATCTGGATGTATGTGCTGGGGCGGGTGATGAAGGCCGGCCCGCTGGGCGCCCTCGTGTCCGGTATCGTTTTCCAGTTCAGTGGCTTCATGGTGGTATCTGTGGTCCATCCGATGATCATCGCCGGCGCGTCCTGGCTGCCGCTGCTGCTGGCCCTGATCGAGTGCACGGTACGGCGCAGGCGTTTCTGGATGCGCGAACGCGCGATGCTGCCCTGGGCGCTGCTTGGCGCGATGGCGCTGGGCTTGCAGATTCTCGCCGGTCACCTGGAGATCACCTACTTTGTCCTGCTGGTCCTCGCAGCCTTCGCGGGCTGGCGGCTGCTCCACGGGCTCCTCACGGCGCCTCGCACAGCGTGGCGCGCTGATGTGCTTAGCCCTGCCGTGGGCGTCGTGCTCATGGTGGGTCTGGGGCTGGTCTTGGGGGGCGTGCAGCTCCTACCCTTTTATGAGGTCGCCTCTGACAGCTTCCGTCAGGGAGCCGTCACGCTTCAGGAGGTCCTGGGTTGGGCCTATCCCAAGCGGCGTGTGATCACATTCCTGATCCCCAACTTCTTCGGTAACCCCACCCACCGCGCCTTTACCGATCTCTTCAGCGGTGAGCTGATCCGGGCCGGTGTCAACGCTTATGGTCAGACGGTCGATGTCTTCGATTGGGGGCTCAAGAACTATGTAGAGGGGGGCGCCTACGTGGGGATTCTGCCCCTGTTCCTCGCGTGTTTGGCTGTCTTCGGCTATCGAGGGACCCGTCGGACGGCGACGCCCACGATCTCGCGACGCTCGGCCTGGATCCGTTGGCTGCGACAGCCCTACATCCCTTTTCTCACGGTGCTCTCGCTGTTCTCATTGGGGTGCGTCTTCGGCACGCCGATCTATGCGCTGGTCTATGCGTTGCCTTTCCTGGATCAGTCGCATTCCCCCTTCCGCTGGGTCTTTCCTCTGACCGTGGCGCTGTCTGCCTTAGCGGGGTTGGGTGCGTCGGCCGTGCTCGAGGCACGCCGGGAGCGCGATCGTGGTCGTCGCCGGTGGCTGCTTTTCGGGGCTCAGCCCGACCTGGTGGGTGTCCTCGGCGCCGTCGCGATCTGGGGCGGGCTGCTCGTGGCGCTGCTCGTGGTCGTTAGCCGCCTGGCGTACGACCGGCTCGCGCCCCTGATTGAGCGTGCTTTCTGGTCACTGGCGGGGGCGTCTCACGTGTTTCCGGATGCATGGACGTTCCACGCCTATCTGGCGCGGTGGACGCTGATCTTCGCGGCCTTGATGGCAGCGGGGGGGATGGTCCTGCTGGTCTCGCGAGTGGTTCGCTCGCGGTCATTCGGCGCGTTCCGTCCACGGTGGATCGTCGGAACGCTGATCGTCGTGGTGGTGCTGGTGGATTTGTTGATCTTCGGCGCGGGCTTCAACCCGTCCGTCGATCCCGAGCTGTTGCGCCACGAACCGCCCGTAGTCGGGTTCTTGCGTCAGGACACTGGCGTGTGGCGCCTGTCCACCTTCGACCCTCATGGTCGCAACACTCTCAACGCGAACGTGGGGATGTATTACGGGTTCCAGGATGTCAGGGGCTACGACAGCCTCTTCTCGGCGCAGTACGCGCGTTATATGGGATGGATCGAGCCGCAGGACCAGCTGCTCTACAACCGTATCGCACCCTTCCGCACCTTCTCCAGCCTGGATAGCCCGCTCACCGATATGCTCAACGTGAAGTACATACTCACCGAAGAGGACATACCGCTGCCCAAGTACCGCCTGGTCTACGAGGACACCGCCGTGCGGGTCTATGAGAACCTGGGCGCAGCGCCGCGGGCCTTCTCATTGCCCCTATCAGCGACGGTGGTGGCCTCTGATGGGGAGGCCGTCGGCGAACTACTGTTGAGCTACGACCCGCGTACCTATGTCGTGGTCGAGGCGACCGACGAAACTATCGCTTCGCTCGATCTTCCCACTTTGGCGCAGGCCCGACAGGGAGAGCCTCGCGCACAATCGGTGATGGCCTATGGGCTCAACGAAGTCTTGATCGAGGCTGCGGTCGATGAGCCCGGGTGGCTGATCCTGACCGATGCGTTTGCGCCGGGATGGAAGGCCTTCGTGCGCCCGCACGGAGATGAGGCATCAGGTCTGCAGACCGAGGACGCCGAGGTCGAGGTCCCGATTGCCCGTGTGGCCGGCAACTTCCGTGGCGTGCGCCTGGACGAAAGCGGCATCGTGCGTTTCAAGTACACGCCGGATAGCGTTAAGATCGGTGCCTTTATCTCGTTTGTCGGCGGTATGGTGACGCTATTCCTCGCTGTCGTCTGGACATGGCGTCTCGTCTATCGAGAGCGCGAGGAGCAAAGCACGGTACAGCGGTTGGCCAAGAACAGCGTTGTGCCGATTGCCCTGACGCTCTTCAACCGCGTGATGGATATGGCCTTCGCGGCGCTCATGCTGCGGATCCTCGGTCCCGCCAATGCCGGAGACTACTACTACGCGACCAAGATCTTCGTCTGGTTCGACATCCTGACCAACTTCGGCCTCAATACGTACCTCACCCGCGAGGTCGCGCGAGATCGCCAGAACGCGCGGGAGTACCTCCTCAATACCACGGTTATCCGGCTCGGTCTGAGCGCGGCGGCGGTGCCGATTCTGTTGGGCTTCTTGTTCGTGCGGCAGACCCTGGTCGCCGGCATCACCTCACCGGCCTCGCCACAGGTCGTGGTGGCGATTCTCCTGCTCTATCTCGGCTTGGTGCCGAGCTCGATCTCGACCGGGTTGACCGCCCTTTTCTACGCCTACGAAAAGGCCGAGGTCCCTGCGGCGGTGACGAGCATCACGACCATTGTCAAGGTGACGGTGCAGACGCTGGCCCTGATCCTCGGCTGGGGCATCGTTGGCTTGGCCGGGACCTCGATCCTCATCAATCTGGTCACGCTGTCGATCCTGGGCCTGCTGGCCTGGCGCCTCTTCGCTGCGTTGCACCGGGCGCCGGAGGGATCAACCGGCCTGCGCTCTCCAGAGGCGCGGCGTGTGCGACGGGAGATGGTGCGCGACTCGTGGCCGTTGATGCTCAACCACCTGCTGGCGACGCTCTT
>JAXGUU010000380.1:0-3859 GCA_040774145.1 Anaerolineae bacterium | reverse complement strand
GGATCTCGCGCTCCAGCGCGGTGCGCCGCTCGCATAGTTGCTCCAGGTTGCGCTGCTCCTGCAGCAGCGCCAGGTCCATCTCCTCGCCTAGCTGCTGGCGCAGTTGGTAGTCGAGGATCTTCTGGTTCGACTCCTGCATCAGGACGTCGAGCGAGCGCAGGCCGTATTTCTCCTTGATGACGGCCTCGTGCTCGCGGCGGGCGGCGATCTCCTGGCGGTAGGGGCGCAGGACGTCGGTGATGATGGCGTCCTCGACGGCGTCGCGCTCGTCGAGGATAGCTTCCCCCACCCCGGCCTCCCCATGGACGGGGAGGGGGTCAGAGGCGTCGAGGGGTTCGAGGTCCCAGAGGATGGCGGGATTGATGGGGGTGAGGGCGCCGTCGGGGGTGTGGTAGAGGCAGAAGACGCGCTTGCCGGCGGGGGCGCCGCTGCCGTCGGAGATGGTGCCCTCCAGGAACCAGAGCACGCCCTCGCGCCGGCCCTCGGGGTCCCCAAAGACGGCATAGGCGCCGGAACCGGTGCCTCCGGGGGCAAGGTCGCGCAGCACGGTGGCGTTGACGGCCTCCAGCAGCGGGTGGCCCGGCGCCACGAAGGCGACCTCGGGGTGGCCCCGGGCGTAGGCCTTGTCGAAGGTGATGCGCCGGTACTCGCGCTGCAGCACGCCATAGGCGCTCTTGAAGTCCAGGTCCTGCGCCCAGCGGCGCAGCTCGTAGGGCACGTCGGGCACGGTGTAGAGGCCTTGCTCGGGCCCGCCGTCCTGGCGCTCGACCCGCCCGCCCAGCCGGCGGTAGGCGCGCAGGAAGTAATCGGCGACGTACTCCGGCACCAAGCGGTTCTCCTCGGCCTCCAGCGTCTCGCGCTGCAGGCCCGTATAGTCGATGTGGCGCGTCGCCAGCCCCGTGAGGAAGGCCTCGTCCATCGTGGCCCGCAGCGAGTCGGCGTTCACGGCGTCGATGTGCGCCTCAATCTCCTCCATGCGTCGCTGGCTGAAGATCGCCTCGCGGATCAAGGTGTCGAGCCGGGTGCCGGGCAAGACCTGGTCGATGATGTCGAAGACGCGGTCGGAGCCCAGCGCCGCGCGCATCCGGTCCAGCTTCTGGAAGAGCCGCTCCAGGATCTGGCCCTCGCGCGTGTCGCGCGCGATCAGGTTCCAGATGAAGACCTCGTAGGGCTGCCCGTAGCGGTGGATGCGGCCCATGCGCTGTTCCAGCCGGTTGGGGTTCCAGGGGATGTCGTAGTTGACCATCAGCGAGCAGAACTGCAGGTTGATGCCCTCGCCCGCCGCCTCGGTGGCGACCATGATCTGGGCTCTATCGCGGAAGGCGTGCTCGGCCTCGATGCGGGCGTCCATGGACATCGAGCCGTCGATGGTCACGACGTCGTAGCCCCACTCGACCAGCTTGCCCAGAGGGCGGCCCTGCCCGCCGGCAGCGCCCGGCGCGCCGTCCCCCGCCAGGTAGTCCAGCGTGTCCTTGAACTCGGTGAAGATCAGCAGCTTGCGGTCGCCAAGATTCGCGAGGATATCGTCGCGCAGCGCCGCCAGCTTGCTCTCCGTGGCCTGGGCGCGCACGACCTGGGCCTGGGCTACCAGGTCGGTCAGCTCGTCGATCTCGGCCTGCACGTCGGCGATATTGCGGGCGATGGTCAGGTGCTCTACCCGCGCCTCGATGTCCATCCGTTCGGCCTCGGGCAGATCATCGATCTCCTCCTCGGTGAGGTTGGCCGCCTGCAGGTAGTCCTCGCGCTCCTCGCGGATGCGGTCGGGCAGCGTCAGCAGCTCCTCCAGCCGCGCCTTGCGCCGCTCCAGCGAGCGGCAGACGGCGTGGGTCGACGAGGTGAGCCGCCGCTGCAGGATCATCAGCGCGAAGGCGATGCTGCGGTTCTCCTTGGCGCGGTCGAAGTACTCCTGGACGTAGCGGGTCACGCCGTTGTAGAGCGCGCGCTCGCCGTCGGTCAGACGGAAGGCGACCGTGCTGACGTGGCGCGGCGGGAAGATGGGCGTGCCGTCGAAGCGCTTCATGTCCTCCTTGAGCCGCCGCACGAAGACCGGGTTGTCGCCCTCGCGCACGGACTCCTTCAGCAGGTCGGTGCGCCCGAAGAAGCCGGGTCGCAGCAGGTCGAGGAAGAGGCGGAAGGCCTCCTCGTCGCCCTTGTGGGGCGTTGCCGTGAGGAAGAGCAGATGCTCGGCCTGCTGGGAGAGGATCTCGCCCACGCGGTAGCGCTGCGTCTTGTCGATCTTGCGCTCGCGCTTGGTCTCGTAAAGGGTCGCCGCCATCTTGTGCGCCTCGTCGACGATCACCAGGTCCCAGCGGGCGCTGCGCAGCGTGTCTCGGACAGCGGGCTGCTTGATGAAGTCGATGGAGACGATCGCGTCGTCGTGCTCCTCCCAGACGTTGCCGGCCCAGCCCGCGTTCATCATCGCCCGGTCGACGATGACGAAGGACTCGCCGAAGCGCTCCTTCATCTCCCGGTGCCACTGGCTCTTCAGGTGGCCCGGCGCCACGACCAGCACCCGGCGCACGCGCTGGCGCAGCTGCAGCTCCTTGAGCACCAGCCCCGCCATGATGGTCTTCCCGGCGCCGGGGTCATCGGCGATGAGGAAGCGCACCCGCGGCGAGCGCAGGGCGTAGTGGTAGACGGCCTCGATCTGGTGGGGCAGAGGGTCGACCTGCGAGACGCTCACGGCAAGCTGCGGGTCAAACTGGTGGGCCAGTCGCAGCCGGTGGGCCTCGATCGTGAGAAAGAAGTCCTCGGCAGACATCGCCCGGGTCGGCGCAGCGGTGCCGAGCACCTCGATCTGAGCCAATTGGTCGGGGAAGACCTGAAGCGACTGGAAGGTAGCGTGTCCGTCCTCGAGCACCACTTCCAACCGCGCATAGCCCCTGCGCGGCGTGAAGGTCTTCACCTCGGCGGGGGCCGAGAGAAAGGGTGCAACAATACGCTGGCCCGGCTGGAGCTCCATAGCACGACTCCAAAGCTACACACGGCACAAGGAGCGACGTCGGGCGCGTGCGCCCAACATCGCTGACGTCTCAGCGACCTACTCCAGTGTAGCGCAGACCATCAAAAAGCACAAATCTGGCCGCCCGCATCAAATTGTCAGGATTTCGGAAGGCAACACCGACGCACACAGCCATCCCGCCCAAAGCCCTTCGGCGGGCTTTGGGCAGTGGTCTGACGAAGCCAACCTGGAGAGCAAACCCCCTTGATGCCTATCGCGGCAGGTTACCGCCCCCGCGTCCCGAGGCTGCTCGGGCTTTGCCCTGAGCGAGGCAAGGCGTCGCAGATCCGCCTTCGTCGTGGAGCGCACCCACGCTACAACAGACAGTGGCTTCCTGCTATAATGAGGCTAGACGAACAAACCGTCGGGGAGGTAGTGGATATGGAAACGGGAACGCTGGTACGAGCTATACACCATAAAGGTGTGTTGACGCTCCTGACCGACGTGGAGCTGCCGGAGGGCGCGCAGGTGAGCGTGATCGTCTTCGACAGGCCGATCGATGAAGCACGCTCTCCGGAGATGGCGGGCCGGTACCCCACGCGGCTGGTGCCGGCGGAGCGACTCAACCACTTCACAGCCAAGATCGCTATTGGCGGTGATGCCCTTGCAGATAGTGAGGCACTGTATGACTGACGTTGGGATCGATACTTCGGTTCTGATCGCCCTGCTCGATCCCAAAGACGTCTGGCATGAAGCCGCGTTCGCACTACAGGCATCACTGGACAGGAAACAAGCTAACGTCGCTATCTTCGACTGCGTCCTTGCAGAAGCAGTGAGCACCATGGCTCGCCGTATCCACGAACAGCGCCGTGAAGCTGATCTCGATGACCTGTTGGAGCGCGTGTTCCAGGATTATCC
>JAXGUU010000379.1:0-3863 GCA_040774145.1 Anaerolineae bacterium | reverse complement strand
GAGATCGTCTCCATCCACGCCGAGGAGGATCAGGAGATTGCGGCACGCCTGCTCGAGCGCTATGACCTGATGGCACTGCCGGTTCTGGACCGAGAGCAGCGCCTGGTGGGTGTGATTACCGCAGACGACGCGATGGCTGCTCTGGATGAGGAGACCACCGAGGATATCTACAGGAGCGTGGGTATCTTCTCGGGCGGAGAACGGGCTGCATCGAAGAGCGATCTTCTGGTGCGCGGGCCGGTGTGGCATGCCTGGGCGCGGCGTGTGCCCTTCCTGATGATCAGTATGGTCGGAGGTATGCTTGCCGGCGGCGTTATGGGCCTCTTCGAGGAGGCCCTCGAGGTTGTGGTGGCTTTGGCCTTCTTTGTGCCTGTGGTGATGGACATGGGGGGCAATGCCGGGGTGCAATCGGCCGCCATCTTCATCCGGGGACAGGTCCTGGGCCAGGTGGACACACGGCAGTTCATGAAGCACTTTTTCCGCGAGCTGACCGTCGGCTTGGGTATGGGCGTCATGTTGGGCCTGCTGGCGGGGCTGATCGCCGGGATCTGGCAGGGCCTTCCGGCGATCGGATGGGTCGTCGGCCTCTCGCTGATCTGCACGATGACCCTAGCGACCTCGCTGGGGTATCTGATCCCCTTCGCCCTGCTTAAGCTGGGGGCCGATCCTGCGGTGGGGTCTGACCCGATCATCACGACGATCAAGGACATCACCGGCCTCTTCATCTATTTCACGATTGCCTCGCTTATCCTGCTCTAGGGTTCGGAGACTGTGATGGCTGAGCGCGTAACGAGCTCCCTGGTCACCGGCGGCGGTGGCTTCCTGGGTCGCTACATTGTCGAGCAGCTTCTGGATCGAGGCGAGCACGTCGCTGTTTTTGCCCGAGGCGACTATCCCGCATTGCGGGCGCTTGGGGTCAAGCTGATCCGCGGCGATCTGCGGGATCGCGCGGCTGTGATCTCGGCGTGCCAGGGTGCGGACGTGGTCTACCACGTCGCTGCCAGAGCAGGTCTCTGGGGGCCGTGGGACGACTTCTATCAGGTCAACGTCGCGGGCACGGACAACGTGATCGCTGCGTGCAGGGCTAACGGTGTGTCCAAGCTTGTCTACACAAGCTCGCCGAGCGTCATCTTCGATGGCAGCGATCAGGCGGGTGTGGATGAACGTGTGCCCTATCCGGATCACTATGAGAGTCCCTATCCGGAGACCAAGGCGCTGGGTGAGCAATTGGTGATCGCCGCCAACAGTGAGGGGCTGTGGACCACATCGCTGCGCCCACATCTCATCTTCGGCCCTCGCGACAACCACCTGTTGCCCGCGTTGATTGAACGTGCCGGACAGGGCCGCGTGCCCCAAGTGGGCGACGGCACGAATCGGGTGGATCTGACCTACGTCGAGGATGCCGCACGGGCGCATCTGTTGGCTGCCGACGCCCTAGGGCCCGACTCACCGGTAGCGGGCAGCGTCTACTTCATCAGCCAGGACGATCCGGTCGTGCTCTGGCCCTGGATTGGCGAGTTCCTGTCGCGATTGGGCCTACCGCCGATCCGGTTCAAGATCCCCCTGGGCCTAGCGCGCGGCGCAGGTGCGGTGATGGCATGGTTCTATCGTACGTTGCGTCTGCGCGGTGAGCCCCCGCTGACGCCCTTCTTGGCGAGCGAGTTGGCGCAGAACCACTACTATGACATTTCCGCCGCGAAGCGCGATTTCGGCTATCGACCACTCACCACGATGGCGGAAGCGACCGAGCGGACGCTGCAGTGGCTTAGCGGAGCGGACTAGGGCTGTAGGAAGGCCCGTCACATCCTTCTGTACTTATAGCGCCCGTTCCAGGATCGTGACCAGCTCGGCGTCAGTGAGGCTGATGGGGTTGCCCTTCATACTGCTGGAGCGTTGAGTCTTCTCAACAATCTCGGGGAAGTGATCTTTGGTCACGCCGTAAGTCGCCAGTCCGGGGATGCCTAACGCCTCACAAAGATCCGCTACCCAGTCGACGCCATCGGAGGCATCGGTGTTGAAGTCGCCCGTGAGGATCGCGGCGATCTCATCGTAACGGGCTAACGCGGGGTTCTCAGGCGCGCGTGCCGCTAGCGCCGTGACATTCGCCTCCATCACGTAGGGTAGCAGCCGACCGCAGATCGCGCCGTGAGGCGCATCGTACATACCCCCCAAAACGCCGGCAAAGCCGTGCACTGCGCCGAGTTTCGCATTCGCTAGGGCGAGACCACCCAGGAGGCTGACGAGGGCCATGTCCTCCCTTGCGGCGGCGTCATGGCCATCCTCAAAGGCGCGCAGCAGCGACTCCGACGCACGCCATAGCCCTTCCCGGCAGAACGTATCGGTCATCGGGTTGCTTAAGGGGGTCACGTAGGGCTCCAGGACCTGCGTGAAGGCGTCGAGCCCGGTGCCGGCGGTGATCCGGGGCGGGACGGAATGCGTCAACTCCGGGTCCACCATCGCGATGTGGGGTAGGATCAGCGGGCTTCGCAGGCTTACTTTGACCCGGTGCTCGGGAGAGGCGAGCACCGCGTTGGCGGTGACCTCGGTGCCGGTGCCTGCCGTCGTGGGTATGGCGATGCAGGGTGCAGAACGCTGGGTGAGCGGCTGACCTCGCCCGATCACCTCAAGGTAATCGAGAGGCACACCGCCGTTGGTCAGGAGGGCCGCGATCGCCTTCCCGGCGTCGATGACGCTGCCGCCGCCGATCGCAACGACGATATCGCAGCCGGCCTCTCGCGCTTGGGTGACGCCCTCGCGCACCAGCTCGGTTGTCGGTTCGTGGGGCACGGCAAAGATTAGCACCGCCATCCCGGCCTTGCTGAGGGTTGTCAGCACCGGGGCGGCCCGCTGCGCATCTTGTCCGGTGACGACCAGCGCCCGCGTCGCTCCGGCGACGACCTCTCCCACCTGATTCACCGTACCAGGCCCGAAGATGATCCGATTCGATGTGGCGAACTCAAAGCGCATCGGTTTCCCCCTCGCTCAGTTGCTTACCCAGCTGACATTATACCCGGCGGCAGACACTCCGCCAAGATCACGCTTTCAGGGCTATCGCATGTCACCCTTGGAGCGGCTGCGCGGCCTTCACGTCTGCAATCCGTAGGGCCTGCCGCTGGACCGGCCCGCCCCGAGGACGGGGCCCTCGCGGACGAGGGGGTGGGAAGTCTGCGTTTGGAGGCTGGTAGCCCCGTCCTCGGGGGCGTTGGACGCGGTCGCCAGGCTGCCGGCGCACGGTGCCTTCGCCGTAAGCCAACGTGACCTGCCGGCAAGCCAAATGTGATAGCCCCGGTCTAGACCCACAAAGCGTGACTGTTCAAAATGTGGGATAGAAAGTAGACTTTGCGCCGGAGGTGTCCCATGCGCTTGAACGTCCGCTTCCCGAAGGTCGATCCGAACAAGTACGAGTTGCCGGACACATGCCCTTACGGCTGTGGAGGACAGAGGTATCGCCGCCACGGCATGAAAGGCGAGCGCAAGGCGCTGCGCGACGTGGGGTATGACGAGGTGCAGAGCTACCGGTCTACGTGCGAGCAGTGCGGGCGTACGTTTCGGGTGTACCCGCAAGGCGTGAGCAAGGGTGCGCAGCAAAGCAAGCGGCTGCGGGCGATGACGGTGCTCCTGTACGTGCTGGGGTTGAGTTACGGCGCGGTAGAAGACTTCATGAACGCATTGGGCAGCGGTGTCGGGAAAACGACGGTGTACAACAATGTGCAAGCGGCGGGACAGGAGGCGCGCCGGAAGCAACCGGCGCGCGTACACCACGGTGGGAAGCGGGCGGTGATCGAGGCGGACGGCACATTTGTGCAGGTCAAAGGGGAGAGTGTGGGGATCGAAGTGGTCGTGGATGACAGCACCGGGGAGCT
>JAXGUU010000378.1:0-3864 GCA_040774145.1 Anaerolineae bacterium | reverse complement strand
AGCGCTAGATGACCGCGCCCGGCTCTACGCAGCTAGCGACCTGGCTGCGCAGTGTCCGCTTGCCTCAGAAGCGCTCCCTCCCCCTCCGTCTAGCGTCTACGCTCCCGATTACCCTTCGCATGCACCCCAAAACACCCGCCCGCGCCACGACTCGACCGTGACGCGCTTTCTCCCGCCCGACTTACTGCGCTGCTTTCCCTCCCCACCGTCGCTTTACGGCGCCCCAAGCTCCCTCTCCCTCCCCCCGCAGCCTTCAGAAACTCGCTCAACCCAGCTCTATGTCCCTCTGTCGTTCGGTTCCCTCGGTCATCCTATCCCTTTTACTGCGGAATCTCCCCCATATCAGCACTTGACGCCGGATCGAGACACGCTACACTCGTACGAAAGTAAGGAAGGTAGGTATCTTGTGAATCGATTGTCGCGCAACGACCCATGTTGGTGCGGGAGCGGGAAGAAGTACAAGCACTGTCACTTGAAACAGGACCTCGCGCGGGGTGCCGGTTCGCGTTCCCGACGTCAGGTGCCGGGGCGCAGGGGGCGCGAGATCATCATCAAGACGCCCGAGCAGGTGGCGGGCATCCGCAAGGCGTGCGCGCTGACGCGCCGGATCCTCGACAGCCTTGAGGGACGGATCGTGCCGGGGATCACGACCGAGGAGATCAACACCTGGGTCCACGAGATGACCACCGCCGCCGGGGCGATCCCCGCACCGCTTAACTACCGCGGCTACCCCAAGAGCGTCTGCACGTCGATCAACGAGGTGATCTGTCACGGCATCCCCACGCCCGATCGCGTGCTCAAAGAGGGCGATATCATCAACATCGACGTCACCTCGATCCTCGACGGTTACTACGGCGACTCCAGCCGCATGTATCTGGTAGGTGAGGTGTCGGACTCGGCACGCAAGCTGGTGGAGGCGACGCGCCGGGCGATGTACCTGGGGATCGAACAGGTGAAGCCGGGCAACACGATCGGCGACATCGGTCACGCGATCCAGCAGTATGCAGAGGGCCTGGGCTACTCGGTGGTGCGTGCCTTTGTCGGTCACGGTACGGGAGTGCAGTTCCACGAGGCGCCTGACATGCCCCACTATGGGGAGCCCGGCGCCGGGGCACTGCTGGTGCCGAACATGATCTTCACGATCGAACCGATGATCAACGTCGGTGGTTTCCAGGCGACGGTGTTGGAGGATGGCTGGACGGCGGTGACGTCTGATGGATCGCTCTCGGCGCAGTGGGAGCACACCGTGCGGGTCACCGAAGAGGGCGTTGAGATGATGACGGCGCCGCCGGGCCTCACGGTTGCACAGGCGCTGGCTGACTAGGACGCAATCAAGACGATTGCGCACCACACAAGGGAGGGGACTCAACATGCAGGGTGATGCGAATGAGATTCGTAAGGGATTGCGGGATGTGATCGATTTTGAGATCGGGCTGGACGTGGTCTCGTTGGGTATGATCCGCAATATCGATACAGAAGGCGACATGATCACCATCACGATGATCCTGACGTCGCCGATGTGCCCGATGGCGTCGTTCATGATGAATCAGGTCAAGGACCGCGCCGCCGAGCTGACCGACAAACCGGTCCAGGTCGTGATGGGCAAGGAGATGTGGACGCCCGAGATGATGGAAGAGGAGGCCCGCGAGTCGCTGGGGATCTAGCGCTCACGGCTGTCAGCCTTCTTCCGGGAAGCTCGAAGAAGCTCGCTCGCCACAGAGCGCGCGTCGGACGCCGGCATCCACAGGACGGCACGGGCCTGGTAGCTTCCCGGAAGATCCGATGCGGCAGCCCCGTGAAGTGGTTGACAATTCGCCCTCTCGCGCGATAATAGGGGCACAATTGAACGTCCTAAAGGCGATGACGGGGAGAAGTAATCGGGGGGCACCTGACAGGGAAGTGCGGTCAAAGACTGAGAACCGCGCGCAGCGAAAGCCCGATGAAGTTCGCCTCTGAGCCGACCGTTGAACCCCATCCGGAGGATGGGTAAGTAGACGGCTCCGCGTGCCCGGCGTTATCGGGGCAAGCCATCGTCGTGATGGACCTGGGGTCCGGACGGCTGTGGGTGAGAGGCTTTGCCGCCCCCAGGGGTGCGCGAGGCAAGCAGGGTGGTACCGCGGGAGCTACGCTCTCGTCCCGGCCGGGGCGAGAGCGTTTTTTTTGTTCCAAGGCCGTAACCGATGGAGGTGAGGGATGAGTTCGCTGGAAGAGCTGGAACGGATTCGCGAGGAAGCGTTGGTCGAGCTGGCAGCTGCCACGACGACGGATGCGCTTGAGGCATGGGAGGCCCGGATAGTTGGGCGTAAGGGGCAGGTCACGCAGCTGGCACGTAGCGTCGGACAACTGCCCAAGGAGGATCGCCCTGCCTTTGGACAGCGGGTCAACGAGGTCAAACAAGCGCTGCTGCAGGCCTATGAGGCACGGCTCGACGAGGTGCGCCATGCCGAGGTGACGGCCCGGTTGGCGCGTGAGGCGATCGATGTGACGCTGCCGGGGCGCCCGGTGGCGCCCGGTCACCTGCACCTGACCACCCAGGCGCTGCGCGAGCTCTACGACATCTTTGCCCTGATGGGCTTCGAGGTCTACGAATCTCCTGATGTGGAGCTGGAGGCCTACAACTTCGATCTGCTCAACATCCCGGAGTACCATCCGGCGCGGGATATGTGGGATACCTTCTGGATCGAGGACCAGGGAGGGACGGAGTCCTCCGGTCGGCGGCTCCTGCGAACGCACACGTCGCCGGGCCAGATCCGCGTGATGCGCGAGCGGTACCCTGAGCCCATCCGTGTGATCCTGCCGGGCAAGTGCTACCGTTATGAGCAGATCACGGTCAGGGCCGAGCATCAGTTCTATCAGCTCGAGGGCCTGGCGGTCGGCACCGGGATCACGATGACTGACCTGATCGGCACGCTGCAGCAGTTCGCGCGGCTCTACTATGGGGCCGATCGCGAGGTGCGCGTGCGCAGCTCGTACTTCCCCTTCACCGAGCCGAGCGTCGAGGTCGACACGGCGTGCATCCTCTGCGGGGGCAAGGGCTGCGCCGTCTGCAAGTTCACCGGCTGGTTGGAGATCGCCGGTGCGGGTATGGTGCACCCCGTGGTGCTCCGGAACGGCGGCTATGATCCCGAGGTCTGGAGCGGCTTCGCCTTTGGTTTCGGCGTCGAGCGCCCATCGATGATGAAGTACGCCGTGCCGGATATCCGGCTCTACTATGGCAACGACTTGCGGTTCTTGAGGCAGTTCTAGAGGTGACGATATGGCTATACCATTGACGTGGCTCAATGACTTCGTCGAGGTCCTCGATCTCGACATCGAGACCCTGCGGCAGCGGCTGGATTTGGCCGGGCTGGAGGTCGAATCCGTCAGCACCATCGGTTACCCGGGCGCCGAGCTGCCCTGGGATCCGGACAAGGTGATGACGGCGGAGGTCCTTGCCGTCAATCCACACCCCAACGCCGACCGGTTGGTGTTGGTCGAGGTGGCCTATGGCGGTGAGGAACACGAGATCGTGGTCACCGGCGCCCCCAGCCTCTACGACCGCATGGGTGAGACGGACCTGCATCTGAAGGTCGTCTTTGCTTGGGAGGGTGCGGAGCTCTATGACGGTCACGCCGAGGGCTGGAAGAAGGCGCGCCTCAAGAAGACGTCGATTCGCGGCGTGCCGTCCCGAGCCATGGTCTGCTCCGAGAAGGAGCTGGGACTCTCGGAGGCCGCGAACGATATCCTCTACCTGTCCGATGACACGCCGGTGGGTGTGCCGCTCGTGAAGGTCTTGGGCGACTACATCCTCGATTTCGACATCAAGGGGCCGTTTGGCCACCTGCAGTCGGTCTACGGGATCGCCCGCGAGGTCGCCGCGCTGCT
>JAXGUU010000377.1:0-3865 GCA_040774145.1 Anaerolineae bacterium | reverse complement strand
CGAGGAAGCCGAGCAGCGCCTCGGTGTAGGCGCGGCCCACCTCTTCCGATGCGTGGGCGCGCGGGTCGATGCCCACGAGGCCCTAGTTGGGGTGGCCAGCGTATGCGGACCCCATCCAGTTGACGCTCTCGTCCGGCCCGCCGAGATCGTCCTGCCGGCCCGCTCTTAGCCGGTCCATATCGACCAGCTCGGGCAGCAAGTACAACATATACGACGTCTCAGCTTTGGCCGCATGGTCGCCGCTGGCGCCGGGCGCCTCATTCTCGACGAGGACCATCACAGCCATCGTGCCCCCTGCGGCAAGGTAGGCATCGCGGGCCGCATCGAGATACTCCGTGCGATTGGGGTAATGGCCCGACAGCAAGATCACCTTGCGATAGCCGTCGCGTTCGAAGCCGTGAAGGAGCTCGGTGACGATCCGTGTCATCGGTTCGGGCGAGATCATGAAGGAGGTGGGCCAGTCGGTGTGACCACCCCCGGCGCCGAAGTAGACGGGCGGATAGACCACGCCGCCGATACGGGACGCCAGTCCGACCAGCTGCTCATGCGCCTTCACGGCATCCAGTCCCACCGGGTTATGGTAGCCGTGCCATTCGATTGAGCCGAAGGGCACGTAGATGGCGGGCTGTTGCGCCTTCGCAGCAGCGATCACCTCAGGACGCATGCGTTCGAGCCGAACCTCGGTTGTCAGGTAGTCGGAGTAATGGGCCATTGGACTTGCTCTCTTTCAGGCCAACGTCTTGGCTCGCTCGCGGTCGATCGACCAACGGAGCGGCTCGCCGGCGAGATAGCGCCGGCATTCGTCAATCATGTACCGACCCATCCGCCGGCACTCCCCCTCCATCGAGCCCGCAATGTGGGGGGTCAAGATGACATTGGGGAGGGTGTAGAGCGGCGAGCCCTCGACGGGAGGTTCGGGATCTGTGACATCCAGGATTGCAAAGAGGTCGGGTCGCACGCTGAGTACCTCGATCATCTCCAGTTCGCGCACGACAGCGCCGCGGGCGGTGTTGATGAAGGTGGCGCCCTCTTTCATGGAGGCGAGGTGTGCTCCGGTGATCATCCCACGGGTCTCGGGCAGGTTGGGCGTGTGTAGCGATACAACGTCGGCCTCGTGAAAGACGGTTTCGAGCGCTACGAGGCGCACGCCCAGGGCCGCGGCAGTGCCGGCGCTGACGTAGGGATCGTAGGCGATGACGTCCACATCGAGTGCACGGAGGCGCTCTGCGACCATCCGCCCGATCATGCCGAGTGAGATGAGGCCTACGGTACTGCCATAGGCGCCAGCGACAGACACCTTGTCGACCCACGCTTGTGCCTGTTTGATCGCCAGGGCGTGATGCCAGACGCGTTTGAGGCCGAGGATGATCTGTGCCAATGTGAATTCGGTGACCGGAACCGCGTTGGCGGCCCACGCGCTACAGATCGTGATGCCGCGGTCCCAGGCCGCCTCGGTAGCGAAGTAGCGGATGGAGCCTGCTCCGTAGAAGACGACTCGCAGGTTCGGGGCTGCGGACAGGAAGTCCTCGTCGAGCGGCGCCATGCCCCATCCGGAGAAGATGGCCTCAACGCTCTCCAGCATGGCTGAGTCCTCGCGGACGCTGGTGGCTGTCTGGGGCGGTGCCACGATGTCGACCAGCGCTGCAATCGTGTCACGCTCGGCCTGTCCGTAAATCCTGGCGTAAGCATCGGGATTCAGCAGGTAGATTGCTTTCATGGGTAGTCCTTGGATTGGGGTCCTAACGTATAAGAGAATCTGGACGTCGTCGCCTGGCTATGATGCCGCTGATTGCCTATCCCCTATGGCCACGTGCAATGGCTGCTATGCGCTCGAACTTCCCAAGCGAGACACCGGGCGGGCAGGAATCCGAGTTGGCCAGGACGAAGGGGCCGCCGCAGGCGTCGTCGATGACCTGCTCGACGTAGGGGTCCAGCGCCTCGATCGGCAGTGAGAGGAAATGCGTTGGCTCAATGCCACCGATGATGGCAATGGGGACGCTCGGAAGCTTACCCTGGACGCTCGGAAGCTTACCCTGGACGCTCGGAAGCTTACCCTGGACGCCGAGCAGCTCACGTGCCTCACGCAAGGTCACGTTGCCCGTGGGCGGGGGCGAGATCGACTCAATGCCGGCGATGCCGCTGGCCTTCATCGAAGGAAGGAGCGCGCGTACGTGGCCGCAGGCATGCTGGATGTAATGCATGCCGTTCGCCTCGAGCAGCGTGCACCACTGGTTGATCTCGGGTGCGATGTAGCGGTCATATTGGCGCGGAGAGTAGTTCTGGGTGCTCGAGTCCTCCCAGGTGAGGTAGTAGGTGTAGAACCCGGTGTCCATAGCGAGCCGTGCAGCCTCGATATCCTTTGAGACCATAGCTTCCCACAGCATCTCGACAACGTCGGGCATGTCCGCGAGCGCGTAGGCGAGCGCCTCGGTCCCGACGTAGTGTTCGACAAGCATTTGGAAGGCCGACTTGGTTCGGGGGACCAACATGCCGATCGAGAGCCCCTCACGCCCGTCGCCGGCGAGGTGCTCGCGCACCGGGCTGAGATCCACCTCGAAGCGGGTGTGCTCCTCGATCCAGAGCTGCACAGCGAAATCGGCTGCCGTCTTGAGAGGATGCTCGATCAAGAACTCGGTGTTGCCCTGTTCGCTCCGGCGCTTCACCTGGCGCAGTGTTCCTGCCGGGGTGTGGATCTCGGTGAACGTCCTTTGTCCTCGTTGAAGGGTGGTCACGATCATCTCTGATGGCAAGACCTCCCGTACCGGGCAGGGGGCACCACGCCAGAGCGGCGTCGCACCGATGCGCTGGTGGAAGGCGAGCTGCCCCTGCTCCTGGATAGCCCGCGGGAAGCTCTCCCAGACGTATGCCAGGAATGGGCTGAACGGCAGATAATCGGTTGGCTCGCCCTGTAACGCAGCAACCAGTCGGTCGTGGGCCGACATAGACATCATCCGAGCCACCCCATCATCTTCGTCAACTGACGCGTGTAGTCGACAAAGTCGGGCCACGCAATATCCGGGGGAACGCCGTGATCGCAACTGGGGATGTAGCCGCCGGTTGCCAGGAGCGGGGAGACGACCCGGTCGAGCTCGGCGCGCATGGTAGTGCCGCCCCTGGCGAGAGCACGTTTGTCGATGCCGCCGCGGAAGGCAATCTGGTCGCCATATTGGCGCCGGTAGGCCAAGATATCATTGCCCGCAGCTACCTCCATGGGCGAGACCGCGTCGAACCCGGCTTCGATCCAGAGGGGCAGCAACTCCGCGTTGTAGCCGTCGGAGTCCATCTCCACAATTGTATCGGGGCTGGCTGCCTTGATCGCCGCGATCCATTGCTGCCAGGCTGGCATCAAGAAGCGCCGCACCATCGCGGGTGAGATCATGCTGTGCAGCTTGTAGGCCATGTCCTCGTTGACGATGACGTGATCCGGCGGGGCGAGTCGCAGGATCGGCTCCAATGTCCGCAACACGAAGTTGGTCCAGAACGCCTCCATCTCCTCGACGAACTTGGGCTCATCGGCCATCAGAAGGCAGAGGCCCTCCATCCCGCACCATTCGCGGAGCTGCCAGAAGGCACCACTGAAGGCGATCGTGAGCACCGTGTCTCGCTCCCGGAGCACGGTACAGCGGGCCTCAAAGTCGTCCGGGAAGCGGCCTGGGGCGGCTGGGTCGTAGCGCCAGCGGATCTTCTCCTCCCAATCACGGCGCGTCTTGACCGGGAAGCTGTGCCACTTGCGCGTGACGAAGTCCTTGGCGGACCGTATATAGGTGTAGTCGTAGGTATCGGAGATCTCGGTGATGGCGCCCATCCAGTCCTGGACAATGAAGTGGCCATCGCGGTGCTCCAGCACGCGCTCCTCAAAGGTCGG
>JAXGUU010000376.1:0-3884 GCA_040774145.1 Anaerolineae bacterium | reverse complement strand
CCGCCACTCACGATACTCAGGCACCCCCCGCAAGTACGCCGATCGTGCAAACACCTCTCCCACACGATCCCGCAAGCCATCCCACGCAGCCCACGACGTCAGAGCAACCACGGCTATCGTCACGTACGGACACCGATCCTCATGCCAGAATCCCCATGTGCGCCCAGTGTCGATCAACTCGCCGGTCTGCGGGTCAGCCGGACGCGTCTGCCGTATCTTCCCCAGCTCACCCGCCAGATACGACATCAGCGAGCCCACACCGTCACACAGATGCACCGGCACCGCGTGAGTCCCAGCCCGCAAATGCCGTTGATCCCCGGATCCCACGACCTCAAACCACGCTGCACTCAGCCACTTCCGAAAGGCTTGCACACGCACCGGCCCTCGCCACACCATCACCAGATGGAAATGGACGGCGCCTCGCGCCTGGAACTCCTCCACCCAGCACGCCCACTCGAAGGGATACGCCCGGTCCAATCGCTTCCGCAACGTCTCAAGGTCGCGCTTGGCACGCTCCCACCCGGGAAACTCTCGCGGATAGGTCAACGTGACGAACAACGCTCGCGCTTGCTTGGCCTTTCGACGCTCAGCAGCCAACGGCTGCATGTCGATCCTCGAAAGCTTGTCCATAAGCCGCCGCCGAGCTTTTCTCGACCGTCCCGTGATATACCCCCGGTCACCCTTACCGCTGGGATTGAACACCGACGTCTTCCCGTGCATCTTCACCGCGATGCCCCCAGGACGCACGACCGCCAACCCAACCGGCGTCCGTGACTCAGGATGCACCACGGCCGGAAGGTCATCAGGACACAAACGGCGAGATATGGACTCATTAACAAGCCCGCTCGCTCGCTGCGCTCGCTCGGCTCGATCCTCGCCGCGATACGCAAACACAGGAGGATACAGCATGAACCACCCGGGCAACACAGAAGCACTACCAACCGGAGAACTCTGGTACAATGAAGACGACATGATACCCCCCAAGGTTGAATGTCGGCCCCACCTTCCCCCCCAGGAGGGTGGGGCGCTTTACATAACTAACAGATCAGGTCCACGACCTCACACACGGCCAGCATCAAACGCTCCCCATACAGCTCATCAGCCTCATACTCCACAAACGGTAGCGCGAGCTCCGGGAGACACACGCGGGCAGCCCACAGCGTAGCATGAGCGTCAAGGGTCGAGACGTGCGGCTCGGCCGAGCCGCCCTTGACGCTCACGCTGTGGTCACGTCGCCCCGCGTGTTCAGGAGATACGCTCGCGATCACGACACCACCTATCACCATCACATCACCGCCTTTCTGCGATCCCCCAGACGCTCGCCGCGAAG
This sequence comes from Anaerolineae bacterium, assembly GCA_040774145.1. GTDB lineage: Bacteria > Chloroflexota > Anaerolineae > B4-G1 > SLSP01 > PWVB01. The sequence goes on along the minus strand of JAXGUU010000376.1, from coordinate 2,554 downwards.
GCAGATGGGTGGTGGGGGGAATGATGGGTTTACAACCACCTGCGCCATACAATCGCTCGCCACAACGCCCCCCACCACCCATCGCCCGTTAAGCGTATTTTGACCGTCTGTCAATTTGCTTTGCACGCCGACGATCCCACGTTATTCAGATCTCAGAGTTTCCGGCAGACCGGAAACTCTAGACCTTGACCACACACACCGCGATCAATCCCATTGACAGACAACCCCGCCACCGTGATCTCGCGACCGATCATGCCGCCACCTTGACTACCATCCCAGGACTCTGACACGGTATCACCTCAAACGATCGCAACTTGACATAATATACATAGTCGGAAGATGCGGATGCGACCGAGAGCTCCCCTGTCTGTCGGCCTTCTCTGCCTATTACGCTTGTAACCGAGCCCCTTTGTGCTAGAATCTATTCCTGTCCCATCCATCGGGCGGCAGTGCGGAAGAGTTGTCCCGCACGACGAACGTCAGCGTTTTATGTCTGAGGAGAGATTGATGAAGAGAGGTTTGATTATCGTTGGGGCGCTCGTCATCCTTGGGTCCCTTACTGTGAGCGCTTTCGCGGGTGGTTTCGTGGTGGGGCGTGTTAGTCATACGGCACCCGTCCTCCCCACCCCGGCCCCGCCCCGGGAAGAGATTATCGTGGCCGAGGAGGAGCCCCCTGCTACGGACATGCCGCCTGTGTCGGAGGAGCCGACGCCGCTTCACCCGACGCCGGACGAGGGGGATCTCCCATCGACGTTAGGTGCCTTTGACTATGAGCTCCTCGAGACGGTCCTCAACCTACTGGAGGAGCAGTTCTACGGTGAGTTGCCCGAGGGTGACGATCTCACCTACGGGGCGATTCGTGGCATGCTGTTGACGCTCGATGATCCCTACACCTCGTTTATCGAGCCCGAGATCGCTGCCATCATCAACGAGGATGCCACGGGTGCCTTTGAGGGTATTGGCGCGTTTGTGACGATGCGCGAGGACGGCTATCTCGAGATTGCCGGTCTGATCTCGGGACAGCCTGCCGAGGCGGCGGGGGTCCGCGCTGGCGACCTTATCGTGGCGGTCGGCGATACCTCCATCGTGGGGCTGGGGCTATACGAGGCGATCAGCTACATTCGCGGCCCGGAGGGCACGGTGGCTGAGCTGGAGATCCTGCGCCCCGGAGTGTCCGAACCGCTCTTTATCAACGTGACCCGGGCGATGATTGAGGTGCCCATCGTCGAGGCCGAGATGCTCGAGGACGACATTGCCTATCTGCGGCTGACGGAGTTCGATGCGACCGCCGATGATCGCGTCGAGGAAGCCTTGACCGAGCTGCTGGCGGAGGAGCCTCGTGCGCTGATCCTCGACCTACGCGACAACCCCGGTGGATGGCTCAACCAAGCGATCAGCGTCGCCGACATCTTCCTGGGTCAGGGCCTTGTGGTGATTCAGCGGGACAGCCTCGGTGGCGAACAGCGCTTCACGTCGCGAGACGGCGACCTCGGGGAGGAGATCCCGATGGTCGTGCTGATCAACCGCGGTAGTGCGAGCGCGTCAGAGATCGTCGCCGGAGCGCTGCAGGATCGCGGGCGCGCGCTCCTCATCGGCGCGCAGACGCTCGGTAAGGGGTCCGTGCAGCTGCCGAACAATCTCGATAATGGAGCGCAGCTTCGCGTCACCATCGCACGCTGGTACACGCCCAACGAGCAGCCGCTTCACGGCAACGGCCTGACCCCCGATATCGAGGCCCTGTGGCCTAGCGAGGCGCCGGAGGGTGAGGATCCGCAGCTCCAGCGGGCGATCGACTATCTGATGGGGAGCGATGGATGAGATCGGATGAGATCCAGGTTGTAGCGACGAACCGCAAGGCGCGCTACGAATACACCATCGGCGATCGGTATGAGGCTGGTATCGCGCTGACAGGGTCGGAGATCAAGTCCGTGCGCGCGGGTGCCGTCAGCCTGGGAGAGGGCTACGTGCAGGCCCGCGGCGACGAGCTCTGGCTCGTTGACGTGCATATCGCCGCCTATGAGCAGGCGGGGATGTGGACCCACGACGCGGTACGCCCTCGCAAGCTTCTCCTCCATCGCCGAGAGATCGATCGACTGCTGCGCGACATCCAGGAGCCCGGGTACACCATCGTGCCGTTGAGGATGTACCTGAAAGGCTCGTATGCCAAGGTCGAAATCGGCGTCGCGCGGGGCAAGCGGCAGTATGACAAGCGTGCGACGATCGCCGACCGTGATGCGAAGCGGCGAATCCACAGGGAACTCAAAGAGTATGGCCGTGACGTCGACTAGGCGCCGCTCAAAACTACTTCTTGACTCTTACCGCACTCTTCCGGGAAGCTCGAAGAGCCTCGCTTACGAGAGAGAGGGCGTCGGACGCCGGAATCCGAGTGACGCAACGGGCCTGCTAGCTTCCCGGAAGGTCGGTGTGAAAGCCCTGGGGTTTCGCAGCAGGTGCGTAGCGCGGTAGAGGAGTAGAACGCTGAGCAGCGGGGTTGGTGAGGGTAGCAGCGGCGGGAGGGGCGGCACAAACGCAGCAGGTGGACGGGTTGCGCGGG
>JAXGUU010000375.1:0-3899 GCA_040774145.1 Anaerolineae bacterium | reverse complement strand
TACCTCCCGCCGGTAGGCGAGCGGTTCTGTGACGTAGACCGAGCCGGCGCCTGCAGCGCGCGCTAGTCTTGCGGTGAAGAGCCCGATGGGACCAGCGCCCAGGACCGCGACGGTCTCTCCGACCTTGAGGTGCGCCAGATCGACCGTGTGGATCGCTACGCCGAGGGGCTCCAACATGGCCCCCTCGTCGGGGGTCATGCCCCCGGGCAGGGGAAAGCAGTTCTCGGCGGGCATACGGATGTAGTCCGCCAGGGCGCCGACATGGTTCGGCGATCCGCAGAAGAGGACCTCGGGACAGAGGTTGGGATGGCCGTGGAGGCAGGACTCGCAGGTGCCGCACGGGATGGCGGGCTCGACCGCCACGAGTTGACCGACCGCGAGCCCTTCTACGCCGTCCCCTACCGCAGCGATCCAGCCCGAGAACTCATGGCCCATCACCATCCCCGCATCGACGATAGCGCTGCCGATCGCGCCCTCGTGGTAGTAGTGGTGGTCCGAACCGCAGATGCCCACGGAGGCTACCTTCAGCAGGACCTCGTCGCGTCCGGGTTGGCCCGGATGGGGCATCCGGATGGCGCGCAGGTCGTGCAGGCCAAAGAGACCGATGGCGCGCATGGTCGGTGCGGAGGTGTCGCCTTCCGGGTGATTGTGATCGGTTGTCATCTGTCCCCTATCTGATGCGCGTGTTCTGTTCGCTCTCCCACATATCGGCGTTGTTGCCGAAAGCGGCTTTGAGCGGGTCGGTGGCCTCGTTCAGAGCAGCGAGGACATCGGCGGAGAGCTGCAGCTCGGCTGCCTCGACGTTCGCCGTGATCTGCTCAGGGCTGCGGGCCCCGGCGATGACGGTGGCGACTGCGGGCTGGGCCAACACCCAGGCAAGGGCGACGTTGGTCATCGGTAGGTCGGCCTCCGCGCAGATCTCGCGGATGCGTGTGAGCGCTGCTGCGGTTTCGGCCTCGGCACCGGGGCCATCGTGGCGCGTCATCGGGCGCCGCGATGGGGAGAAGTGACGCGTGCGGGCTCGCTCGTCGGGGATGTCATCGATCGTCGCGAACTTGCCGGTGAGAATCCCGTGGAGCAGAGGGCTGTAGGCCGCGACGCTGACCCCGTGCTCGAGACAGGTGGGGATGATCTCCTGTTCGATGGACCGGAAGAGGAGGTTGTAGGCCAGCTGATTCACCTCAATGCGACCCACCTGGAGGATCGTGGCGAGATCCTGCCTGCCGAAGTTGGAGCAGGCGGCGAAGCGCACCTTGCCTTCCTCCTGCAGTCGGGCCATCTCACCCAGCGTCTCCTCGAAAGGGACCTCCCAGTTGGGCCAATGCAGGTAATAGACATCGATATAGTCGGTCTGCAGGCGCTGCAGGCTTTGTTCGCACGCACGGCGCAGCTCGGCAGGCCGTGCGTGGTCGCCGGACGCCTTGGTGGCGATGATCACGTCCCGGCGTATGTCCTTGAACGCTTTGCCGAGTAGCTCCTCTGACCGTCCGCCGCCGTAGGCCTCCGCACTGTCGAAGAAGTTGACGCCGACCTCGACTGCCGTGTGCAGGGCCGCGATGGCCTCCTGCTCATCCTGCTCGCCCCAGACCTGGTCGCCCCCGATGGCCCAGCAGCCCATACAGATGGTGCTGACCTCAAGGTCGCTGCGTCCGAGTTTTCGATACTCCATTGTGTTGGCCTCCTTGATTGTGTCGTAGCCGATTATAGGTGACGTGGTGGGTAACTCAAGGTCGTGCGGTCTCACCTCTCAGGAGAGGAACTTCGCCTCGATGGCCGCCAGGGCCTCGTCGCCGATGGGGACCATCTCGCCGATGTGCGAGGTGTCGATGAGGGCCGTGGCACTGAACTCGGCGACCTCCAGCCGGTCGAAGGCCTGCGGCAGGTCCTTGCCGGTGGTGAGGATCGCGTCGTTCTGTAGTAGCACGACGGGCACCTGCTCGCCGAGGCGACGCGAGAGCGTCTCCCCATCGCCGAACTGCTCGCCATAGGGGATCGTGGGGATGTCGCGCAGCACGATGTAACTCTCGGGGATGGTGCGGGTGTCGAGCTTCTGCCCGGTGATGCTGTAGGCCGTCGCGCTCGGCGGCTGAGCCGTGATGATCGCGCCGATCTCGGGATGATCGCGGTAGATCGTCATGTGCAGGCGCACCGCGCGGCTGGGTTCTTTGCGGCGCTCGCGTCGCCCCCTCTTGACGAGGACGATGTCCTCGATGTCCAGGTACTTGCGGTCAACGCCGAAGGGCGTGATGAGGAAGCTGTCGTCATCGATGCGGGCCGAGACTGTGCCCTCTGTACTGGTCATGAGCCGCTGATCGTACGCGCGGTGCACGATGTCGACGACCTGCTTACGCAGGGTGAGCTCCGCCGTGGTATGCATCTTGGGGTTGAACTTGGGCAACTTCTCGCCCCGTTGGTGCGAGCGCTCGATCTGCTCGTCGGTCAGGGAGCAGACCTCGCCCACGGTTCTGGCACGTATCAGGGTGCGCGCGCAGAAGTCGAGCGTCTCGAACCGCTGGAAGGCCTCGAGCAGTGACTCGCCTCCGGAGACGACCCCATGGTTTTCGAGCAGGACGATGTCGACACCTTCAGCGAAGGTGTCGGCGATGGCGGTGCCCAGCTCCTCGCTGCCGGGGAGGGCATAGGGGGCATAGCCGACGGTGCCGCAGACGTAGTGGGCCTGGGGGATGATCTTGGTGTTGGGGATGGTGCGGACGATGCTGAAGGCGACCAATGCCTGTGGATGGGCATGGACGATGGCGCGGAAGTCGGGCCGCCCGGCGTAGATGGCGCGGTGGAAGGGATATTCGGACGAGGGTCTGTGAGGACCGATGATGGTACCGTCCGGCTTGACGCAGATGATGTCGCTGGGCGTGAGCGCGCCTTTGTCGATGCCGGCGGGCGTGATCCACATGTCGCCCTCGGGATCCAACACCGAGAGGTTACCCCCCGAGGTCGTCGTCATGCTGTAGCCGTAGATGCGCTTCATGATGGTGACGATCTGTTCGCGCGGCGGCAAGAGATCGAATCTCATCGTGTGCCTCTGCTTTCGTTACGTGACGATTGACGGGTGATCAGGATCACTCGTTACTCGTTGCGTCTATAGCTCCACGGGCTGTCCGCCGCGTTTCGCTGACTCACGGATCGCTAGGATCAGCGCCTGGTCGAGGCGCGCCTGGTGGGGGCCGTAGGTCGGATCGGTGTCGTCGCGCACGGCGTCGACGAGGCTCATGAGACAGCCCGCTACACCGATCTCGTCGTCGTGCCATTGGGGCCCGTGTCCCTGGATCTGGGGGCGGAAGGGGTTCTCCCAGGTCACAATGGGTAGATCCGGGTCGCCGGTGTGGGCCACCATCGCCACGAGCGCGCCACCATCGCAACGCTCCCAGCGGCGTTCCACGGTGATGAAGCGCGGCGCCTCACCCCCAGGCGCCAGCAGCGAGAGCTTTTCCTCGACATCGAGCCCCACACCGGTCGTGATCCCCATACCCTTCTCCGCCATGAAGCGGCTGCTGCGCCACCAGCGAAGCGCGGAGTCATAACCGATGTCGGTCCAGTGGAAGATGCCCACCTGACCGCCCTCGAACTCGATGATGCCGTGCTCCTGGGTCTCGCTACGGGGTCCGAAGGTGCCGGCATTCATCGACCAGTGGGGTTCCAGGTCGTAGGTATGCACCGAGCCGGTGACGCGGATGGGTCGCGCATCGAAGCCGAGGTAGCTGCGCATGACGCTGATACCGTGGTAGCCATGCCCCGCGTAGTCGTTGAAGGAGGTGTAGACCTTGCCGAAGAGACCCGAGGCGATCAGCTTCAGCTTGAGCTGCTCGAGGGGGCGGCGGTGGAATTGCTCCGCGACCTCGACCTTCAGCCCCTTCTCCTCAGCGGTGCGGATGATCGCGTCG
>JAXGUU010000374.1:0-3907 GCA_040774145.1 Anaerolineae bacterium | reverse complement strand
GATTACCCTTCGTATGCACCCCAAAACACCCGCCCGCGCCACGACTCGACCGTGACGCGCTTTCTCCCGCCCGACTTACTGCGCTGCTTTCCCTCCCCACCGTCGCTTTACTGCGCCCCATGCTCCCTCTCCCTCCCCCCCCACCCTTCAGAAACTCGCTCAACCCAGCTCTATGTCCCTCTGTCGTTCGGTTCCCTCGGTCATCCTATCCCTTTTACTGCGGAATCTCCGCCGGCATAAACGTTGACAAAGAGGCGGTAGCCGCTATCATGATGCGTTAGTGGGGCGGTGGATGGCTTGTGCGTCTGCCGATGCGTAGCCTGATGATGTCAGGGTGTCTCATCCAGAGAGCGAAGCGCAATCGTTGAGGGCACTATGGGCTGTGCCTGCGTCACGATCAGCTTTGCTCTTTTCGCTTGGGAGAGATCGTACGTCTGAAGGAGGATGATCTATGATCGATGTGGTTGGCTTAACCAAGTACTATGGCCCGATCCGGGCCGTCGAGGACCTCACCTTTCAGATCGAGAGTGGGGAGATCGTCGGATTGCTGGGTCCGAATGGCGCGGGGAAGACGACCTTCCTGAAGATGCTCACCGGCTACCTGCAGCCCGATGAGGGCTCTGTGACGGTCGATGGGCTCAATGTACAGGAGCAGACGCGCGAGGTGCAGTCGCGAATCGGCTACCTTCCCGAGACCGCGCCGCTCTATCCCGAGTTATCGGTGCAGGCCTATCTGCAGATGATGGCGGACCTGCGCATGGTGCCCGAGGAGGAGCAACTTCGCTGCATATCCGAGGCCGTCTACGCCACAGGGCTCGAGAACCACTTGACGCGCCCCATCGGGCAGTTGAGTAAGGGGTTTCGCCAGCGTGTGGGCCTGGCTCAGGCCATTCTCCATCATCCTAAGTTGCTGATCCTCGATGAGCCGACGGTAGGCCTCGATCCCACGCAGATCGTGGAGATCCGACACCTCATCCGGCGCTTGGCGGAGCACAGCACGGTGCTCTTCTCGACCCACATTCTCTCCGAGGTTGAGGCCTTATGCGATCGCGCCATCATCCTGATCAACGGACAGGTGAAGGCCGATGCGCAGCTGGCTGAACTCGCGGCGACCTCCGATGCGGTGCTGGTGTTGGAGCGTCCGGTGCGCGACGCGGAAGCGTTGTTGAGGCGCCTTGAACAGGTTCGCGACGTCACGCCCTTTGCGATGCCTCGCATGGGAGGACGTTCGGGTGAACTACTGGGAGAGGAAGGGTATCCTGCTTATCGGGTCCACGGTACGCCCGGCACAGGCGATAGGCTGATGCCGGAGATCTATGACTTGGCACGTGCTGAAGCCTGGCCGGTTCGTGAGTTGCGGCGTGATGTGCGCACGTTGGAGATGGTCTTCAACGAACTGGCGCTTGCGACCGACGATGTCCTCCCCTCCGAGGATGTGGTGGATGCGGTGGTGTCAGAGACGGCGGAGGTGGCTCTATGAACAGGTGGATGCGCCAAACAGTCACGGTCACGCGTAAGGAGCTGCGGGGCACCTTTGGCTCGCCTATGGCCTTGATCTTTATCGGCACCTATCTGGCTGCGACGCTCTTCTCGTTTTTCTGGGTTGATACCTTCTTCGCTCGCGGCATCGCCGACGTTCGACCCCTGTTCCGGTGGACGCCGGGTCTGATGATCTTCCTGGTGTCGGCCCTGACCATGCGGCAGTGGAGTGAGGAACAGCGTTCGGGCACGCTGGAGATCTTGCTGACCCTGCCGGTCTCCACGACCCAGCTCGTGGTCGGAAAGTTCCTGGCGGTGATCGCGCTGGTCGCCATCGCGTTGGCCCTGACCCTCTTTCTCCCGCTGACGGTCTCGCTGTTGGGTAATCTCGACTGGGGGCCCGTCTTCGGTGGTTACCTCGCTGCATTGTTGCTCGCGAGCGCCTATGCCGCGATCGGACTCTTCGTCTCGTCGCGCACCGACAATCAGATCGTCGCCCTCATCTCGACGGTCCTGGTCTGCGGGGCACTCTACTTCATCGGGTCGGCTGATGTGACGGCCTTCTTCGGTCAGCGCATTGGGGAGATCCTGCGGGCGATAGGTGCCGGCAGCCGCTTTGAATCGATTCAACGTGGGGTGATCGACCTGCGCGACCTGGCCTACTATGGGACGGTCGCCGGCGTCTTCCTGGTGCTGAACGTGCTCTCGCTCAAGGCTAAGGGGTGGAGCGAGAGCGAGCAGACGCTGCCCCGGCGACGCGGTATCGCGATCACCTCTGCGCTGCTCGTGGTCAACCTGCTGGTCGTCAACGTGTGGACCTTCCCACTGCGTGGGCTGCGGGTCGACTTGACGCAATACAACGACTACACACTTTCGCAGACGACGAAGGAGCTGCTCAGCGGCCTGCAGGAGCCGCTCCTGATCCGCGGTTACTTCAGTGAGAAAACGCATCCCCTCCTGGCTCCGCTCGTGCCCAATGTGCGCGACATGCTGCAGGAGTATCAGGTGGCCTCAGGAGGTAGCGTACAGCTGGAGATCATCGACCCGGCGACCGAGCCCGATAAGGAGGCCGAGGCCAATCAGGTCTATGGGATTCGTCCGACGCCCTTCCAGGTCACCGGACGCTACGAGGCCTCGGTCATCAACTCCTACTTCGACATCCTGATTCAGTACGGTGATCAGAGTGCTGTGCTGACCTTCAGCGATCTGATTGAGGTGGAGCCCTCGGGCGACGGCGGTGTCAATGTACGGCTGCGTAACCTGGAATATGATCTGACAAGCAATATCAAGAAGGTCGTGTACGGCTTCCAGAGCGTCGATGCCATCCTGGCCTCGCTGTCTGATCCGGTGGAGATGGTCGTCTACATAACGCCTGACACGCTGCCGGAGTGGCTTGCCGAGGCGCCCGCGACCATCGAGATGGTGCTGCAGGATATCGCGGGCCGGTCCGCGGGCTCCTTCAGCTTCCGGTTCGTTGACCCGGACGCGGCCGGCAGCGAGATCAGCCGTCAGGAGCTCTACGATCGTTACGGGCTGCAGCCGCTCGCGGTCTCGCTCTTCTCCAACCAGAGTTACTATCTCTATATGGTGATGGAGACAGGCGAGGAGGCCCATGTTATCTATCCGCAGGGCGAGCTGAGTGAGGCCGATGTCCGAACGGCGGTCGAGTCCACCCTCAAGCGCTCCTCATCGGGCTTCCTGCAGGTCGTCGGGCTGTGGACGCCGCCGGCGGTCCCCACGCAGGATATGTGGGGTCAGACCCAACAGCCGCTTGCTTCCTGGGAACAGCTGCGCGAGACGCTCCAGCAGGAGTATGAGGTGCGGTTGGTCGATCTGAGCGGCGGTGTTGTGCCGGTTGATGTCGACGTGTTGGTGCTTATCGGGCCGCAGGGCCTCGATGACAAGGCCCGCTATGCCATCGACCAGTATCTGATGCGTGGCGGGGCGCTTGTGGTTGCCGCCGGTAACATGACGATCGCGCCCGATCCGATGACGGGCGGTCTCGGCTCCCAGCCCGTCGTCGATGGACTTCAGGAGATGCTGGCCCACTACGGATTGACCGTCGAGGACAGTCTGGTACTCGATGCTCAGAACGAACCCTTCCCGGTGCCTGTGGTTCGCCAGGTCGGCGAGTTCCAAGTTCAGGAGATCCAGGCGGTGCCCTATCCGATGTTTGTCGATATCCGGCAGGATGGGATGGCGAAGGCAAATCCCATTGTCTCGAATCTCGCCGCGGTGACACTCAACTGGGCCTCACCCATCACGGTTGATTTGGAGAAGAACGCTGAGCGTGAGGTTGAGGTGCTGCTGACGTCATCACCACAGTCCTGGCTTCAGTCGGACTACACGATCCAGCCTGACTTCGAGCTCTACCCGGATACGGGGTTCCCACAGCTCTCCGATACGCAGACCTACACCTTAGCGGTCT
>JAXGUU010000373.1:0-3916 GCA_040774145.1 Anaerolineae bacterium | reverse complement strand
CTTGAGACCAGATAGGCCCCCGTGCCGATGCCCATGCCTACGGCAGCGGCGAGCCAAATCGTCGCCGCCGTGGTCAGACCTGTGACCTGTCCCTCACCCCGCAGGATCGCCCCGGCGCCCAGGAGCCCACCCCGCTGACGATGCTGGAGGCCACGCGCGCTGAATCCGCCGTCTGGCCGAACTCGAAGGACAGGATCGTGAAGGCCGTGGCGCCCAGCGTGATGAAGATGATCGTGCGCAGCCCCGCCGTCTTGCCGCGAAACTCGCGTTCGTAGCCGATCAGGCCGCCCGCAAGGACCGCCAGGAGCAACTTAGGTAAGATGCTGCTTAACGCCATCGCCGCTCACCTTTCGCTCTTTCTGATGACGACAGGAGGAGCCTGAACGTATTGTAGCATAGTTACCGGCGATCCGAGGTCGAGCCTTGGCCCTCTGGAAGCCGGGGATGCTTGTGATGGGCGTCCAAGAGACCGACGGTGGCGATCAACAGAATGATGGGCACAACGGGTAAGCGGAAGCGGATCTGGCTGATCGGCCCCGGCACAAAGGTGACGTAGAAGACCGTGACGACAAGGAAGAGCGCCAACAGCCGCGGGCGCAGGCGGAGCGCCCCCACGACGAAGAGCACCCCGACCACGCCATAGAGTAGGGCCCAGTAGACCCACAGCGCCAGGGCCAGCGGCGGCAGCGCCAGCAACCGCTCCTCGACGAGTATGCGCACACCCTCGCCCACCGCACCGCCGGCAGCCGCCTGCAGGGCGCGCCCGAAGGCATCGCCCTCGTGAGGCGCCACGGGCCATGGCTCGCCCGTCAGCCAGACGGTCCAGAACTTGTGCTCCTGGGGCACGAACGACCAGAGCCAGGCCTTGGTATGGGCGAGCACGAAGTCGACCGGGTGCTCGCGCACGATCTCCCCGGCGACCACGGTCAGTTGCTGCAGCCGCAGGTCCCGCGCGCGCGCGGAAACCTCGGCGTCCGGCACGTCCTCCCAGCCATAGCGCAAGGCTGTCTCCACGATGACCTCGCCGTAGAGTTCCTCCCAGCGCGGCGACCAGGGCGCCACGGCCTCGCCGCGGCTGTGCGCCAGCGTCGAGACCGCGCTCACGTGCGCCAGATTGTCATCGAAAGTCCGCGTGTAGAACCACTCGCCGAAGACGATCCGGTTGCGGATCACCCACGGTGACAACAGGAGCACGATCGCGCCGATCGCGGCAGCGAGGCCCTGCCACCATCCCCGGCGCGAGGTCCCGCGCCCCATCGCACCGAGGCCGCGCGCCAGGAGGGCCAGGAGCGCCAGCGGGAGGAACTGCAGGTTGGGCTTGCAGAGGATGGCCACCCCGAACAGCACGCCGCACCACAGGGCGTCCACGACCTTACCTTTGCGGATGTGACGCGCAAACATCCATACCGCTGCCGTGAGCAGCAGCCCGAAGAGGATCTCCGTCAGCAATTCGTTGGCAAAGCGCAGCGATGAGGGGTTGAGCGCGTAGAGAAGGGCCGCGACACTCCCTACTCGATCGCCCCTCGCATCCGGGGTGCCGGCCCGAGCAGACTCGGGCTTGAGCACCCCGGAAGGTTCCGCAGGTCCATAGGCCGAGCGCCCCACGAGACGTCCCAGCTGGTAGAGCACGGCCACGGTCAGCACATCAACCAGCACCTGAGCCATGACCACGACTTCCGGCGTGGGCCCGTCGATCGCGTACCACGCCGCAACGAAGAGCGGGTAGAGTGGCGCGCGCACGTTGTCCGCGCGATAGGGGGGCTCCGTGTTCGTCGAGAAGACCCCGCGCTCGAGCAGGTTGATCGCCAACCAATGGTAGCCCTGGGCGTCGACGTGGGCGAACTGCATCCCCCGCGGCGTGCGCACGAGATAGCCACCACGCAAGAACATCGCCAGGAGCAGCAGGGCTACCGGCAACCGGAAGCGGCGCTTGGCCGAAGCGCCTGGCGCAGGCACGTCACCCATCAACCACCCCGGAGCTTCGCGTCCAGTTCCCTATCCAGCGCCTTGATCAGGCGCGTCCGCAGCTTGGTCACATCCCGATCCGACAGCGAGCGATCGGGCGCCTGATAGCTCAACGCGAAGGCAAGGCTCTTCTTCCCCGCCCCGACCTGCTCACCGCGGTAGACGTCGAAGAGCACGGCCTGCGTCACCAACGGCGTGCCGGCCCGCATGATCGTACGCTCGACCTCCACGGCAGGCACCGCCTCGTCGACAACGACCGCTAGGTCCTCATGGACCGGCGCGAAGGGCGAGAACATGCCCACCTGCTTCTCGGCATCCGCCGCTTCTGCGGCATCCATCAGGGCATCGAGATCCCACTCCAGCGCCACGACCGGCTGCTCAGGCAGGTCGAACGCCTCGCGGACCAGCGGATGGAGCTCGCCCATCACGCCAAGCACGCGGTCTCCCACACTCACCTGCGCGCAGCGACCGGGGTGGAAGGAGGGATGGCGTCCCCGCGTCCAAGTGACGCGGTCCGTGAGAGAAAGCCTCTCCAAGAGCGCGTCCACCACGCCCTTGAGGTCGAAGTAGTCGATCCGGCCCCGCTCGACGTCCTCCTGCCAGCTCGGCGCGTTCCGGTTGCCCGTCATCAACACGCTCAGGCGTCGTGGTTCCGGGACGCTGGTCTCGCCTGTGGCGACATCGGGGCTCCCCAGCCTGAGGTGGACGTTTCCGACCTCGAAGACGGCGATGCGATTCAGGTAGCGGAGGTTGGCCCAGGCCGTGCGCAGCGCGCCGGGTAGCAGCGTGCGGCGCATCTGGGAGCGCTCGGGCGAGAGCGAATTGCGCAGCATCACGCGCTCGCCGGGAAGCTCGAGCCCAGCATCAGGATCCGGGTGCAGCCGGCCCTCGTCCTCGGGGTCGATGAGCGAATAGGTGATGATCTCGTCGAGCCCCAGGCCGACGAGCAGGTCACGCAGGCGTTCTGCCTGCTCTAGGGGGCGATTGCGGCGCAGCGGCGGCAACTCCTCGTCGATCAGCGTCATCGGGAACTTGTCGTAGCCCCAGACGCGCCCGATCTCCTCGACCAGATCGACGGCCAAGCTCACATCCTGCCGGTAGGTCGGTAAGGTCACGGACCACGTCTCGCCCTGCTCCTCGATCGCGAACTCGAGCGCCGTCAGGATCCGCGCCTGATCCTCGCGGGGTATGGCAATGCCCAGCAGGCGATCGGCCAACGCGGGATCATAGGTCACCGTCCGCGGTGTCGGCATGCCCGGATAGAGATCGGCGACCCGGGCGTCCACCGTGCCGCCCGCCAGCTCGACCATCAGCTCAGCCGCGCGGGCGGCTGCCGAGAGCGCCAGCTCCGAGTCGACGCGCTTCCCGAAGCGCGAAGCGGCATCGGTCGACAGCTTGAGCACCTGGCTGGTACGGCGGATGTTGAGGAAGTTGAAGCTCGCAGCCTCCAGCAGGACGTGGCGCGTGTCCTCCTCGACCTCGCTATCCAGGCCACCCATCACGCCGCCGATGCCGACCGGCCCTTGCCCGTCGGTGATCAGGACCATCCGGTCGTCGAAAGTCCGCCGGACCCCGTCCAGCGTCGCCATCTGCTCGCCGTCGGTCGCCGGTCGCACGATGATCACGGGCTTCGTCTCACCGGGTCGCGGTCGCACCTGGTCGTAGTTGAAGGCGTGCAGCGGCTGCCCCAGCTCGAGCATCACGTAGTTGGTGATATCGACGATGTTGTTGATCGGGCGCTGGCCCGCGCGCACCAGGCGTAACTGCATCCAGAGCGGCGAGGGCTTGACCGCGACGTCGCGGATCAAGGTCGCGGTGTAGCGGGGACAGAGGTCAGGGTCGGCGATAGCCAGGTCGACGAAGTCAACCTCCTGCGACGGCTGCAGGCGCAGGCGCTCGACAGCCTCCAGGGGGTTGCGCTTCAGCGGTCGCTGCAGCAGCGCGGCGACCT
>JAXGUU010000372.1:0-3932 GCA_040774145.1 Anaerolineae bacterium | reverse complement strand
GCCGTCGGCCTGACGAAGTGGGGTGCCCATCCCCCGGCCGACCACGGCGCGCCCCTGGGCTGTGCCGCTGACGCCGCGGCCACCCATCGTCCCGGCGTTGGTTCCGCCGTTCTGAAGTTGCTGGGGCGTGCACTCGCCCTCGACGTAGGTGCCATCGACCACAGCCTGGAAGGCCGGCAGATGGTTGTTCAGCGAGGCGTTGCGCAGATTGGTCGTCACGCGGACCACGTCGGCGTTGTCGATGCCCGCGAGCAGCCGGTCATAGAGCGCGGCATTGTCGACCTCGGCCTGTGCTGCCGCGGCTGCTGCGTCCTCGACCGAGGCGAAGCCTGGAACGTCGAACGTCGGGATTGCGGGCAGATCGATGCCATAGCGGGTGTAGATCCGCTTGAGGGCCGCGATGTGCTGCTGCTCTGCCCGGGCGATTGTCGAGAAGGGCGCGACCTCGCCAAAGTCAGCCATAATGGCCTCGTAGGTGGCCAACGCCTTATGCTCGTCGATCAGGAACTCGGCCAGAATGGCCTGCTCCTCCGCATCAAGCTCGCCGGTCACAGCGAGGTTCTGCCCCATCGCCATCCCCCGATCCTGTGGGGGACCTCCAGCCGCAGCCACCATCGTCGTGGCCGAGACCGCGACCGTGAGCGCCAACGCCAGTCCAACCAACCCTGTCCATCTCTTCGTGTGTGTCATCTCTCTCTCTCCTACTGTATGAGCTGTTATCCAACTGTGCCTATCGTAACAGGCTGGTGTGAAGGGATGATGAAGGGATCGTTGGTGTTGGGTGAAGATCCCGACCGCGTATGACAGGGTCAGGCTTGCTGGTACAATGGGCTCCCATTCATGCACTCAAGGGGCCAATGGGGGAGGGGGACCGTGACTGTAGAACTGAGGGAAGTCGAGACGCTTCGAGATCTGCGCACGTTCGTGACGTACCCGCTGGCGCTCTATCGCGGGAACCCCTACTACGTGCCCACGCTGATTCAGGACGATATCCACACGCTGCGCCGCGACAGGAATCCGGCTTTTGACTTCTGCGAAGCGCGCTACTGGCTGGCCTACAGCGGTAAGCAGGTCGTCGGGCGCCTTGCCGCGATCGTCAATCCGCACCATCTGGCCCACTGGCACCAGGCCTACCTGCGTTTCGGCTGGACAGACTTCGTCGATGACCCCGAGGTGACGGCGGCGTTGTTCGGGGCAGCGGAAGCGTGGGCGCGCGAGAAGGGCCTCACGGCGGTGCACGGTCCTCTGGGTTTCACCGATCTCGACCGTGAAGGGATGCTCGTCGAGGGCTTCGACGAACTGGGCACGATGGCGACGTTCTACAACTACCCCTACTACCCCGACCATCTGGAGCGCCTGGGGTACGTGAAGGACGTCGATTGGATGGAATATGAGATTAAGGTTCCGCCCGAACCAAACGAAGCCATCGCGCGGATCGCCAGCGTGGTCATGCGCCGCTACGGGCTTCGGAAGCTGGACGTGCGCCGCAAGTCGGAACTGATGGCCTATGCGCGACCGGTCCTCGATCTGCTGAATGAGGAGTACCAGAGCCTCTACAGCGTGGTGCCGCTGACGGAGCGGCAGATCGATGCCTACGTCAAACAGTACTTCAGCTTCATCGATCCAGCATTTGCGCCCGTGATTCTGGATAACGAGGACCGGGTGGTGGCGTTTGCCATTACCATGCCCTCGTTGTCGCGCGCGCTGCAGAAATCGCGCGGACAGCTCTTTCCGTTGGGCGTCCTTCACCTGCTGCGCGCGCTCCACACCTACGAGCGCGGCGACCTCTACCTTGTGGCGGTGCGGAAGGAATACCAGGGCAAGGGCGTCAATGCGGCGATCATGCACTACGTCAGCCAGGCGTTCGTGGAGAAGGGGATCCGCACGGTGGAGTCCAACCCGGAGTTGGAGACCAACGTGAACGTGCAGGGCCAGTGGAAGTACTATGAGCGGCGGCAGCACAAGCGCCGCCGGTGCTACATCAAGCACCTCACGTAGGGGCTGTGAGGGCCCTTCGCGCCGGATCGCTGATTCGGCGGCGGGCAGAGACGGCTCTGGCCGCTCGGAAGCGGGGAGCCGCCCACCATGGCGGATGTAGGCCGGGTCCCCAGACCCGGCCCGCACCGGAGCCGTCGGCGCGTTGATGGGCGTGTTCTCTGCATCGCGACCAACATAACAAGGGGGATGACATGAAGGGACTTGAGAAACGCAGGATACCCCGAATGGGGATGGATGTGACGTTCATTGGCTTTGGGGCGCTGGAGATCGGGCGCGATTGGGGCCTGGGCGATGCGGATGAGAAGCGGCGCCCCGACGAAGAGGCCGCGGGTGAGGTGCTCCGAGCGGTGCTCGACCTGGGAATTAACCTGATCGACACGGCGAGCGCTTACCATCGCAGCGAGGAGCGGATCGGCCGGACCATCGCCGGCAGGCGCGCAGAGTACGTGTTGGCCTCGAAGTGCGGCGAGCACAGCGATGAACCGCGGACGTTCTACGATTTTTCGTATGCGGGGATCAGTGCCTCGATCGATCGCAGCCTGCGACTCCTGCAGACCGACGTCATCGACCTGATGCAGATCCACTTTGGGCCCGATCCCGAAGGGGTCCTGGACCGGGGCGAGACGGTGGCGGCGATGAAGGATGCCCAGCGCGCGGGCAAGGTGCGGTTCCTTGGCGCGTCCATCGACGGCGCGGTGGCGACGCGCTGCATCGAGAGCGGCGACTTCGACGTGATGCAGCTCGGGTACAGCCTCGTGGCCCAGGGCAACACGGAGAACATCCGGCTCGCCAGGTCCAAGGGCATCGGCGTGCTCATCCGGTCGGGGCTGGCAGCGGGCGCGCTCACATCGCGCGTGATCCCGCACCTCAACGACGAGGTGCGCCACATCGACAAGGTGCGCAAGCTGCTGGATCTGGTGGGCGGAGATGGTGACGCACTGACGTCGCTTGCGCTGAACTTCCTCTACGAGAACGACGGGATCAGCTCGGTGCTGGTGGGCAGCAAGCGGGTCGCGCACGTGAAGGCCAACCTGGACCTTCTGGAGCGACCCGTTGATCCGGAGGTAATGGCGCAGGCGATCGAAATCGGGCGAGGGTAGGACACGCGATGATTGCGCGCGTGATGGGCTCATTTACCACAACTACATCGAGAACCAGATCTGGGTCGACGCGTGCTATGGCGGATGGCTTGATGCCGCGTACCTCCCGGACGCGGACCGGATGCGGGCCGCCGCGCACGCGAGGGTGGACGCCTATGGCCTGGTGCAGGGGGTCTGCGGCGCGCCGCACTTCAACCGGTCGGGGACGGCGACCGGGGGCCAGGCATTCTTCCTGATGATGGAGGCGGCCTACAAGGAGCTGAATCGCTGATTTCGCTGTCACGGATGATCGCGCTGAGGTGCTCTGATAGGTGACGATCTAGGGCCTGACGCTCCGCGTATCGGGGGCCCAGGGCCACGATCCGAATCGCTGGTTGCGCTGAGGCGGATGATTGCGCTGCGGTGTGTGCTGATCAGTGGCGGTCTGAGGCGTGGCGCTCGGTTTCCGGCGGGCCACAGGGACGAGCTTGACTCGCTGGCTACGCTGGAGCGGATGACTTTTCTGGAATGTGCGCCGGAAAGTGGCGTTCGTGCTCGGCATCCTGGAGTTTGCGCCCATCGAGGAGCGCGTGCCGGAGCAACTCCCCCGTGTGTGTGAGAAGCTCGTGACGCTTCTTGGTGAGCTGCGAGCTCTGCCGCGAACGCCCGATGGCTCGGGCATGATCGACGCCGACTTCAACGATGGCAACTTCACGGTGGACGATGCCACGGGGGATCTCACCGTCTTCGACTTCGATGACTGCTACTACGGGTGGTTTGCCTACGAGTTGGCCTCGGCCTGGGAGAGCGGTGTAGGGTGGGCGGCGACCGTCGAAGGCGAGCTGTCGATCCAGG
>JAXGUU010000371.1:0-3955 GCA_040774145.1 Anaerolineae bacterium | reverse complement strand
GGCCTTGAGAAACGCCATACCTTGTCGGACGAACGCTGCGCCGTCGGGACACGGATTGTGGAACATTGCCCGGCTGTGGGCAAAGCTCCCCGGTGGATCGCCGAGCGTGGAGTTGTACGTCTCCAGAATCAGGATGCCGTCGAAGCCGATTTCGCGTAGTGCGGCGAAGGTGGTGTTCCAGGGGACCAGCCCGCCGCCGGGGACACCGCGATCGCTCTCGCAGGCGTGCAGGCTACAGAGTCGCGAGCCCACCGTTCGGATGGCGGCAGCGTAGTCACGCACCTCGGTGACCATATGGTAGGTATCGAGGAGCCCGTAGAGGTTGGGGTGGTCGGCCTGGACGATGAGCTCGATGAGCTGCTCGGGGGTGTTGACGAGGTGCGTGCGGAAGTGGCTCATAGGCTCCAGCACGATGCGCACGCCACGTTCGTCACCGTAGGCCGCCAGGCGGCGCAGGCCTTCAGCAACGTACTTACTTTCGTCCTGTGGCGGCAGCCGCTTGCGTACCGTTCCTGGCCGCCCGTAGAGCGCGCCGGTATAGGCGCCGGCACCGAGGTCGTGGGCCAGATCGATCTGCCTCTCGTGCCATTGCAGACTCAAGGCTCGTTCGTCAGCGTCATCGGAAGATAGGTCGCATGCCGGTGGCCATAGGCCCCCAGGGCTGATCGTCAGCTCCAGTCCAAGCGTCTCGGCGCGCGCACGGGTGGCCTGCGGGTTGAAGGGGACGTCGTCACCCACGGCGATCTCCCACAGGTCGAGGCCGAGGGCGCGCGCCGTGTCGAGCAGATGCAGCTGCTCGTCGGACCAGCGATCGGTGAACAGGTAGCAGTGGGCACCGAAACGGATGGTCACACGCGCTCTTCCATGGTGGAGATGTAGCTGCGCATGCGGGCCAGGCGGGCGGTGAAGGCGTCGTAGAGCCCATCGGCGTGCTCGCGCAGGCTCCGCTGGGTATTGGTGTGCGGGTTCACACTCGCGGCGTGGTCGACCTGGTCGACCCAAGCCTCGGGCAGCTCTGCGGAACCGGTCAGCGCTCCCGAGATGCCGGCAGCAACGGCGGTCATGCAGTCGGTGTCGCGTCCCATATTCACGCCGGAGATGATGGCTTGTCTGAGGTCTCCCCGAACCATACGGAAGATGCAGACGGCCTTGGTCACCACTTCGTTGGCATAGCTGTGTGCATAGGGAATACCATGACCGCTGTATATCTCGTCGAAGCGCTCCCGTAGCTCCCGGAAGTCACTACAGCCATCGGTCAGTTTGAGCCCACGCTCCAGCTCCCTGACGACCCCGGCATCCTGAACGAAGCGCTCCGGAAAGGTACCGCAGACGTCGAAGATCGTATCCAGGACACTGTCAACCGTTGCGTCAGGCTTCGTCGCCGCTGCGATGCCTACGCCGGTCACGGCAGCCCACTGCAGTCCCCGGCTGTTGGTGGTCTGGTAAACTTGGCCCACCTCGAAGATGTCCTCCAGTGCGCCGTCGACGTCGCCCGCGTTGATCAGCCCGACCGGGTGGCAGGATCGGGCAAAGGAGACCAGCCCGGCATAGTCGCAGTAGCGACCCAGGTCGCGTGCGGGGATCGGTGTCTTGGCCATGGCCAGGAGAGGCCCCTCGAAGGGCTCAGAGATCACGCCGGCGCCATTGGGGTTCATATCCGAGACCCAGGTGGCCCGCAGGTCCTCCGCGGTGATCCGGTCCTGTTTGCGCATGATCGCGGTGATGATCAGCTTCTGGCGCTCGACCCCGTCTTCCGTCGTGCCCGGCGCACGCACCCAATCCGTGGTGTGGCGGTAGTGGTGGTAGGGCAGGAAGTGATCGAGGGTGCCATAGGTCTCCTCGATGCGCTGATAGGGCCAGCCCTCAACGGGTGCCGCCATCGCGGATCCGATGTGAACGCCGGCAATGCAGCCGAAGAACTTGTCACGTAGTGGGATCGTCATAGTTGTCTCCTTGGCATCGTAGTTGGACGTTATCTGACGAGCATAC
The DNA here is from genome assembly GCA_040774145.1 of Anaerolineae bacterium. GTDB lineage: Bacteria > Chloroflexota > Anaerolineae > B4-G1 > SLSP01 > PWVB01. Next base: position 1,966 of record JAXGUU010000371.1, on the reverse strand, counting down.
GAGCGCCGATAGCCTCCGCCGTCTCGGCGTCGATCAGCAACTCAATGAGCTTCAGGGCGAACTCGATCGCGGTGCCGGGGCCGCGGCTGGTGACGAGATTGGCGTCGACGACGACGCGTGCCTCAACGGCCTCGACATCGGAGGCCTTCTCCAGCGCCGGCATCATATCGGGAAAGCAGGTCGCGCGCCGGCCCGACAGAAGCCCGTGGGGAAGCAGGGCCACGGCGGGCGTGGCGCAGATGGCGCCGTAGAGCCGCCCGGCCGCGCGCTGCGCCTGCAGCAGCGCGATGAGCTTTGGGTCGTCCCGTAGATGCTCGGCGCCGGGCATGCCGCCCGGAAGCGCAATCAGGTCGTAGGTCTCAGCAAGGCAGGCCTCGATCATGGCATCCGCCAGGATGCGTGTGCCGCGCGCCGCCTTGATCTCACGTCTGCCCATCACAGAGGCAACGGTCACGTCGATATCGGCGCGGCGTAGGGTGTCGATGATGCAGACGGCCTCAATCTCCTCCGAACCGTCAGCGATAGGTACGAGGGCCTTTAGGGTCATCTCAACCTCCTTGTTGACAGGGACGCCACACGCGAAGCCTCTGCAGGTGACCATGCCCTACTACCGGCATCGCGCGTGACGGGCCGGGGCGCCGTTACCTGCCGATGGTCTTGAGCACCGCCCTGGCGAACTCCCGCTCGGGCTGCCCTCCCACCACGCTTTCGACATCGTTGATGATCGTATTGGGGACGCCCTGGACGTTGTACTTCACACCCAGGTGTGGAAACTCGGTGATCTCCACCATGTCACCTCGGATGAAGTCCGAGGCCATCGCGAATCGATGGGCTGCGCGCACGGCGCGCGGGCAGTAGGGGCACGTCGGCGAGACCATGGCCTGCATATGAACCGGCTGGTCAACCCGTTCGAGCAGCGCGAGAACGCTCTCCGGCAGGCCGTGATCGCGCTTTCCGACGTCGATGATGGCCTCGATCAGGCTCATAAACTCATAGCCGGCGGGCACGCCGTAGAAGCGGATGCCGTAGTCCTTGTCGCCGCGGACGATGGTGGCGGGGATCTTGTCGACGCCATACTGCCGTGCAACGGCCTCGTCGTCGACCAGGTCGTAGACCTCGATCGAGATCTCGTCATTGAGGGCGGCGAGCTCCTCCACGAGCTCGCGCGTCATCTGACAGTACTCGCACTCGAAGGCCTGTGTGAAGACAACCAACGTAACCGGGTGCTCGATCGCCGCGAAGAGCGAACGCACCTTCTGCTTATCCTGGTCCTTGAGAAGCGCCATCTCTGTCTCCTTATCTTCCTGCAGGCTAGATCACGGAGCGTGACGTTCATGCTTCTATTATACATAGCTCCGACGACTGTGCCACGCTCTATCTGTGACGCGTGGGTTTGACTACTTCAATTGCTGTGATACACTTTTGATGATGCAGGTTCATGTGCGTGAGTCGATGGTCGGCGAGGGGTTATCGTCTGAAGAGCGGCACCAGTGACCTGCCGGAGCAAGGGGGATAGCGAGTGTTGAGGAGGCGTGTGTGAATCGGACGTTCAATGTGCTGAGGTTGATCGGGAGTGTCTACAAGGTCCTTGGGATCGTGTCGGGCGTACTGACGCTGATCGCAGCCTTGGGTATATGCCTCATGTCGTTCCTCGGTGGCGCGCTTGTTGATCAGGTCCAGCGCGAGGTCGAGGGTATGACAGGTAGCGCATTTGCTCTGCTGGGTGGAGCCGCCGGCGGGGTCATCGCAGCGGGTTTTGTGCTGATCTACGGTGCCGTCATGACCCTGGTGCTCTACGGAGCGGGTGAGGGGATCTACCTGCTGCTGGCGCTGGAGGAGAACACGCGCGCGACGGCGCTCTATCTGCAGCAGTTCAGCGACCCGGAGGTCGCATCGGAGTCTGAGGTCACCTAGCGCAGATCGCGACAGCCCGTCGACCCTGCCCCCGTGCTGGGGCAGCCGATGG
>JAXGUU010000370.1:0-3965 GCA_040774145.1 Anaerolineae bacterium | reverse complement strand
GGCTTCTCGTTGTGGACCGACTTCCCGGCCTCAATGGCCTGCATCGCCACGGAGAAGTGTGCCTGCGGCGTGGTCAGGTTGATGACGATCTCGATCTCCGGATCGGTGAGAAGCTCCTCCACCGTGCAGGCGCGCGCCACGCCGTAGGCCTCGGCCTGAGCCTGGGCGCGCTCGAGGATCAGATCGGCGCAGGCGGCGATCTCGAGGACCTCGAAGGTCTCCTGCCCATTCTTGAGGTAGATGCCGCTGATGTTACCGCAGCCGACGATACCGACCTTGGTCTTATCCATGGTCTCCATTCTCCCGCCGGTCACTTACTCGCCCAGAGCAGGCCGCGCTTCATAATCTCCAGCGCTTCGGGCACCTCGAAGTCCTTGGCGACGTGGCCCAGCGAGGTGTAGAAGACACGAGCCTTGCCATAGGTGCGCTTCCAGGCCACCGGCATCACCGTGCCCTCGATCCACGGGCAGATCTCGCCGCCAAACGTGGTCGTCGCCAGCACCTCATTGGCGGGGTCGACGTGCATGTAGTACTGCTCCGAGTGCATCGCAAAGTCGCTCAGGCCCGCGACGATCGGGTCGTCGTGCTTGGTGATGTTGACCTCATAGTCGATCACGCCGCCGGGGTGGGCGACCCACTGCCCGCCGACCATGAACTGGTATTCGACGTTGTTGCGGAAGGAGTCGCCCATCCCGCCGTGCCAGCCGGCGATGCCGACGCCGCTCTTGACGGCGTCGAGGAGTCCCTTCTCCTGCTCGTTCGTGATCGTGCCCATCGTCCAAACCGGCACGACCAGGTCGAGCGAGGCCATCAGCTCCGTGTTGAGGTAGGTATCCAGGGTATCCGAGACGGTGACGTCGTACCCTTGGGATCTCAAGTAGGGCGCGAAGATATCGACACACTGATCGGGCTCGTGCCCCATCCAACCGCCCCAGACCATCAACGCCTTCTTGTTTGCATCGGACATGTCGTTGTTCTCCTAACTAGATGTGATCATTCACAGCGAACCGGCGCGCCCCCGCGCGCCGCTGAAGCCTTCAACGCATCATACAATCGATTCATCCGCAAGCCAACCTCGGGGGGGCTGGGGTTGGGGAAGGCCCCCGCGCGCACGCCGAGGAACTGTTCCCATGCACCGAGCGAGGCCGGGAGCTCCACCGGCACAAAGGTGTCGTCGCCATCGCGCTGGATCTCCAGCCAGCGGCCCCAGGCCCCGGTGCGCAGGATGCCGTCAGAGCAGAAGACGCGGATATCGGAGGCGCAGCTCCGCACCGTCTCGCCGCAGCCGTGGAAGGTGACCAGCGCGCCCGACTCGAGCCGGGCGACGGCGACCGCCAGTGTCTCGACGGGGTGTCCGTAGTTATCGGTCCACGCGGCGACCTCCACGAAGGGCTCGCCTGCCAGGTCGGCGACGGTGTTGAGCATGTGCGCGCCTGTGTCGAACATAAAGCCGCCGCCGGAGATCTCCGGCACCTGGCGCCACTTGCCCGCCGTCCCTGGTCCCCAGCGCTGCCAGATCGTGGCGCTGATGCTGAGGACCTTGCCGAGCTCGCCCGAGCGCAGGATGCGCACCGACTCGCGGATCTCCGGCGAGAGGCTCCCGTTGAAGGCCACGACGAGCAGCTTGCCCGTGCGGTCGCGCGTCTCGATCAGGGCGCGGGCCTCTGCGGCGTTCATCACCATGGGTTTCTCGACCAGCACATCCAGTCCCGCCTCAAGGCAGGCCTGGGCCTGAGCGAAGTGGACGGCGTGCGGTGTGACGACGAAGGCGGCGTCCAAATCGTAGCCGGTTAGCACGCGGTCCAGATCGGCCTCCGTCGGTGGTAGGGGAACGCCGGCAGCGTCGAAGAGCTTTGCCGCCTCGGCAAGGGCCTCGGGGGCGATGTCGCAGAGCACCGCGATCTCGGTCGTCTCCTGCTGCTTCAGGATGTCGCGCAGGTGGTTGCGGCCCATATTGCCGCAGCCGATCAGCGCCATATGCACACGTTTGGTCATTGTCACGCTCCTTTGCAGTTCATCTGCCCGCCCAAGGGCCATCTGGGGGCCTTGGGCGGTTGCCGACCACGAGGGGACGGGGGTGCCGGCGGGGTTGAGGATACGTCGTTGGACCCATCACCCAAAGCCTGCGGAAAGGCTTTGGGTGGGATCCTTCCGTCACCCGGAAACCGCGTCTCCTCATCCCCGGTACCGCTCCACGAAGCGGAGGGGGTCGCACCGGAGTTCGGCCTGCACGGCGTCCCAGAGGGCGCGGGTGCGGATGAGGTGCGCTTCGCCTTTGAGCACCGGGCCGCGCACCAGCGCGGGGGGCTCCAGCACCTCCGCGACCCGGTCATAGCGCTGGTCCCACCCGTCGAAGCCGTGGGTCGTGTAGGTCCGCCCGATCGTATGCCCGGTGCCATCGGTCAGGACGTAGGTCAGGGGCGGGCCGAAGAGGTAGGGCGGCACGACCGTCTCCTCGATGGCGTGCATCGAGGTGTTGGGCTGCAGCCCGCAGCCCAGCATCAGGAGCTGTCCATCGACGAACGGCAGCTTGTGGAAGGGCGAGTTGGGGCCGCAGGGGGTCGAGTCCTGGCCATGCTCGCCCAACAGCTCGGTCGTGCGCGGGCCGACGGCGCAGACGGAGTGGGTGGGATGCATGCTGCGCGCGGTGCCGGGCCGCGTCCGGTAATATTCCGGTATCGCGCCGACGTTCGAAGGCGTGCGGCGGATGTCGAAGAAGGGATGCTTCTCCGTGACCCGCTCGTAGCTGAGCGCCGGTAGCAGAAGCGTGCCCTCGGGGCCGAGCGCCGCCAGCAACCCGCGGATGACGGTCTCGGGCCCGCCGGGGACGTAGCCCAGCGCGCTGAGCGAGCTGTGGACCAGCAGCACGCCGCCCCTGAGGACGCCGAGCTGTTGGAGGTCCGCCGCCAGGCGCTGCGCCGCGCTGCGCGCATCCGGGTCGGGGTCCTCACCTGAGGGTGGGACCGACTTGGGTACGTAGGGTGAGTTCATCCGGGTCTACCGCTCGGCGAACCGGTCGAGCTTCGCGAAGAGGTCGCGGAAGATCGGGTCGCGGTTCACGTGATAGGCGCTGCGGATCAGGTGGCGGCGCTTGTCGAAGCTGTAAGTGCCCTGATCGGTCACGATGGGGCTGTGGACGAGGTGCGTAGGCGTCCAGGACGCGTTCAGCAGGTAGGCGATGGCGGAGATGTCCCAGATCACCTTCGACCAGGCGAAGTGCTCGTTGTGGTACCCGCGCACCGTCTCGGCGAGGTAGTCGCCGATGGCGCCGCGTCCTGCGACATAGGCGTCGATCTCGGGGATGGTGGTGTGCAGGTGCGAGCAAACACCCATCACCGGGATCTGCACCACGGGCACGCCGCAATCGAAGACCACACGCGCGGCGTCGGGGTCCTGCCAGAGGTTGAACTCCTTGGTGTCGTGCCAGTGGAAGGCGTGCCCGCCCAGCCAGACGATGACGATGCGCTTGATGATCTCCGGCTCCATCAGGATGGCCGAGGCGACGTTGGTGATGCAGCCGATCGTGGCCACGTAGAGCGGTGCATCGTCCTCGCTGCGGGCCATGGCCTTGGCGACCAGGTCGGCGGCGGCATCGCTCTCGCGGGGGGTCTCCATCGACGCCAGGTAGCCCTCGGAGCCGCGGAAGACCAGGCCGTCGGGGGCCACGTCGAGGCGCTCCAGCAGCCGCAGGATCTCCTCGTAACTGCGCTCCATGCCGTCGGCGGGGCCGCTCGAGCGGTCGTTGAAGAAGGGCGCGGCGTAGAGCGCGTGCAGCTTGATCTTCTCGGGTGAGAGGAGGGCGTAGACGACGGCGAACTGGTCGTCGACCTCGTTGTAGGTGTCGGTGTCGAGCACGATGTCGACCGGGCCTGTGGGCGGCGTGAGCCGCTCCAGGCGTTGGATCTCCGTGAGTTCAGGGTAGTGCATGGTTGTCTCCTTGTGATTGGGTAGCGGGGGAAGACCTT
>JAXGUU010000369.1:0-3969 GCA_040774145.1 Anaerolineae bacterium | reverse complement strand
GCTCGTCAATGCTCATTTCGTCTGCGGCCATGGTTCTCCTCGGTAGCATTATCATTTGGTAGAACCATACTACCTCGGTAGCATTTTACGTGACTTAAAGCGCTGTGTTGCCTGATTGGCGAAGTGAGGGTAGACTCAGCGCCGTCCTTCGGCGTCTCCGAAGGTTCGATTCCGTATAGAGGGGATATGGAGTAGATCATGAAACGTGCATCATCCTCATCACCGTGGTTCTGGCGTCCTGGCGTGATCGTCTTCATCTCGAATGTCTGCGTGATGACGCTTGAGTTGGTCGCGGGGAGGATCATCGCCCCCCAGGTGGGGGTTTCGCTGTACACGTGGACCAGTGTGATCGGAGTGATCCTTGCCGGATTGAGCCTGGGTAACTATCTCGGCGGGCGGTTAGCTGATCGCTACGCATCTTTCCGCTTCCTGGGCGCGATCTTCTTGCTGTCGGGTGTGACGTCGTTGGGCATTCTGGGTATGGATCAACTGGCCCTCGTCGCGCGGGTCGAGTGGCCGGTCGTGGTCGAGATCCTGGTGCTCATCACCGCACTCTTCTTCGTCCCCGCGACGGTCCTGGGCACGATCTCGCCCATCGTCGTCAAGTTGGCGATGGAGGATCTTGCTCACGCCGGGCGTACGGTGGGCCGCATCTCGGCTGCAGGTACTGCAGGGAGCATCGTCGGCACCTTTGCCACGGGGTTCTGGCTGATCTCGTGGTTCGGGACCTACACGGTCGTCTGGGGCGTTGCGGTCGTGCTGCTGCTGATGGGATTGCTCTTCTTCATCTCGGGCCGTGTGGCACGCGATGTGACCGTGACCGCCATCGTGGTCGCGGCCTCACTGGGCGCGGTGCAGGCAGGGTGGACGCAGAGCACGTGTATGCGTGAGACCAACTACTTCTGTATCAAGGTCCGCGAGGAGGAGCGCGATGGTCGAACGATTCGCGTTCTGGTGTTGGATCGACTGGTGCACAGCTACAGCTCGCTCGATGACCCGCTGGATCTCGTCTACCATTACGAGCAGACCTACGCCGAACTGACCGACTACCAAGCGGCCCGTCACCGACCGCTACGCACCTTCTTCATCGGAGGGGGTGGTTACACTTTCCCGCGCTACGTTGAGGAGGCCTATCCTGACAGCGTCGTGGATGTCGTGGAGATCGATCCGGGTGTGACTGAGGTGGCGATCAGCCACCTGGGGCTGTCGCCTGACGCCCGGATCACCAGCTACAACGAGGACGCGCGTGCATTTCTCAGCCGCTCACCCGACACAGCCTATGACATCATCTTCGGCGATGCCTTCAATGATTTCTCGGTGCCCTACCATCTGACCACCGAGAGCTTCAACGAACACGTGCGCGCCTGGCTGGCGGACGACGGCCTGTACGTTGTCAACATCATCGATGGTGCGGTCGGCGAGTTCTTGCGCGCGTACGTACGGACGCTGCGTTTGACCTTCGATCACGTCTACGTGGTGCCGCGGCAGGCTCAGTGGCGAGATGTGTCGCGAGACACCTTCGTGGTTGTAGCTACGGATACACCGCTTGACTTCGACGTATTTGACCCGGATTCGCGGTTTCTGACCAGCGTGCTATCACCGGAGGCGGTTGATCAATACCTCGAAGAGGGGCGCGACGTGATCCTGACCGACCGCTATGCGCCGGTGGAGCAGATGCTGGCACCGGTCTTCTTGGGGAAGACCGAGGGATAGGCGGGATACGCAGCGACCTCGGAGCTCCTGCAAGGGCTCCGAGGTCGCTGTCGGTGCTAGGGGGGCTAGAAAGGACGCTCGCCGGCGCCCATGAGATAGCCGTAGCGGGCCATCAGCTGCTCCGGCGTCATGTTCGTCTGTGCGGCCATCCGAGAGATCAGCAGATCGTCGTCGGCGTTCTCCTCCTTGAGGCGTACCATCAGCTTGTACGCTGAGTAGTACTGGGCCGAGTCCACGTCGACGATGCGGACCTCGGTGCGACCTGTCTCCGGATCCATCATCTCGGCGAAGGGAATGGGGACGACGTGGCCGTTCTGAATCGTCACCGTCGCATTGCTGCCCCCACTGATGAGGAACTCCGCGGCTGCCTGTCCGATGCTGCGCGTGTAGTCGATATCGTAAGGGCTGGGGTCGCAGCTACGCAGCTCGTAGCCCACGTCCTTGCTCACCAGACGCATATCGATGCCGATCTTCTTGAGATCCGCGCGAACGGCCTTGCGTAGGGTGTCGCCAATGTTGATCTCAGCAAGCCGCACGTGGCCATGCTCGTCGCGTTCAGCGCTATTGAGCTCGTCGAAATCGGTCGGGTCCATCAGCTCCACCAACCCCTCGGCGACGACGGCCACACCCTGGCGTCGACCCTCGGCGAGGCGCCGCAGGATGGAGGTGACCAGGACATCGATGACCTCCTGCATGCGCACTTTGCGTCCGCGCCACTCCTCAGGGATCAGCGTCAGCGTAGCGCCTGAGCTACGTCCGATGGCGAGGGCCAGATGACCGGCCTTGCGCCCCATGGCCACCACGATGTACCAACGCTGGGTCGTCAGTGCGTCCTCCATCAGGTTCAGCACGAGGCGCGCGCCGACATCGCGGGCCGTCTCGAAGCCGAAGGTGGGGATCTCGTACGGCAGTGGCAGATCGTTGTCGATGGTCTTGGGGGCGTGGGCTGTGCGAATCCGCACGCCCAGATTCTCCTCAGCATAGCGTGCTACGCGATAAGCTGAGTAGGCGGTGTCGTCGCCGCCGATGGCCAAGAGGCAGCTGATACCGTTGTCGATCAGCGCCTGCCCGCACTTGCGCAGCAGCGCGTCGTCCTTGGTGGGATTGGCGCGCGAGGTGTAGAGGATCGAGCCGCCCCGGCTGTAGATGCGCGTGACGTCGTCGAATCCCAACTGATCGCCCACCACCTTGCCCTCCATGAGGTGCTTGAACCCCTCACGGATGCCGATGACTTCCATCCCGCTGTTGAGTGCCTCGATGGTGGCGGCGTGAATCACGCCGTTAATGCCTGGTGCGGGGCCTCCGCCCACGAGGATGCCTAGTTTGCCGTGTCGTGATTCGTAGATCATGCCCATAGTCTCTCTCCGTTGCTGGTCTGTAGTCCGTTCTCAGGCGTGTGACGCGAGTCGCTGCAGGGCGCTCTGGAGTCCCCGCGACCTCCCCGCAGATCCCAAGCCATCGGCTAGTATAACCGAGGTTGGTGTGCGGGCAATTCCGTGCAGTGAGAGGTGGGGCCCTACCCGCCGAGCGGCGTGCCCCGTTGAGCCAGCTGGAGGGCGACACCCCAGGGATCTCTGAGCATGACCAGGCGTGTCCCGTCCGGCAGCTGTTCGTCGGAGACAACCGTTGCCCCGGCACCGATGAGGCGCTCCTTGGTCTTGGTCATATCATCGACCGCGAAGGCCACGTGAAGCACGAGCGGATCCTGCACCACGTAATCCGGGATGGGTGCTTTGGCGTTGGCATAGAGCTCGAAGATCACCCGTCCGGTGGCGTCAGAGAGGAAGCGCATATAGGGGGGGCCATCGACTGCGCGGATGATGCGCATGCCGCAATGATCGACGTACCATTGCGCCATAGTTTTGGGATCGGATACGTTAAGGGCGACGTGTTCAAAGTGCATGGGCTGAACCTCCGTGTGTTGTGGATTCCTGCAGGCCCATCGCCTGCACGGACGGGTTAGCTAACTGCGTCGATTGTAACCTCGGGTGGCGACAGGGCAATCTGTTAGGTTGCCACGTGTTAAGCGTCAGACTTCCGTCAAGTAGTGCACCGGGGATCTGCTATCCTAGAGTCAGGGCGTGCAGGAACGCAAGCGACATTAGATTCTCCTCCTTCTGGAAAACCGGGGGCTGTATTGGGGACAGCCTCCGGTTTTTCACGTCTGGGCAACGATCATTCGGCAAGCTGTGAGGGTTGCGTCAGCATAACGTCAGAAACACGTCAGGATCGCGAACCCCAATTGTGCTATACTTT
>JAXGUU010000368.1:0-3985 GCA_040774145.1 Anaerolineae bacterium | reverse complement strand
GATGCCGAGGATGCCTGGTTCCTGAGGGTGAACCACATCGATCACTACGGTACCGATGTCCATCTCGAGCGACTGACCGCCGAGCCCACGCGGCCCCTGCTCTTCCTGAACCTCTATGCCGTGCCGGGCAGCCGCGCCCTGATCTGGGAGCACATCGAGGACGAAGAGGGCAAACCCTGCCCGAATCCCAGAGTGATCATTCCCCGGCAAATTGTGCCGAATGTGGTCAACGAGCCGGTGCAGGTCGACATCCGTAGCTTCGGCGTACGAACTCCCCCCTGCACCGAGGAGCATCCTACCTACGGGATCATCGGCCTCTTCCATCTGTTGCCGCCGGCTCTGGCATGGTTGTGGCGGTTGGCCGCGCCCCGGGGCCACGACAGCCCAAGCATTATCGATACCAAGGGGATGAGCAGTGAAGGGGTCGGCTCCTACTGGCCCTTCGCCACGGGCCTACGCGTCGATCAGGCCAATCTGCTGCTGACCCAGTTCAGGGACAACCCCAACACCCGTTACGTGCTCTGCCCGAACCAGTACGTGGGTGCGTGGCGCGTAGGGTTTATGGCAGAGTGGATCATGCGCGAGTACCTGGCACGCCGCGGCAATGCCAAGTTCAAGACAGACCAGATCCGGCCCGCGCGTAGTCCACTCCTGGGGTTCGCGCTGCATCAACTGCAGATTGAGGGGCGGTTTGTCTCGCGATGGTTCCTGCAGGTGAACACCCAGCCGGAAGTCGGCGCGCACGGCTATGATGAAGGCGCACGGATGCTCTACGACTTCTTCCGCCAGCAACTTGACCTCTTCCTCACCGACCGCCTCGATCCACTGGGCCGCAGCATTATCGAGTGCTGTCTGGATCATGGATCAGTGCACGACTACATCAATCTCATCCCCCAGGTTGACTTCACAGACTGACCCAAGGTATACTGAATGTAGCGATAGCTGAACAAGGAGTGAGCACATGATCGAACGAGCACGCGAGATCGCCAAAATGATGGGATATGACAGCATTGACGAGACTCTGGTCGCGATCGGGCGCGGAGAACTGATCTTACTCAAGGTGCCCGAACAGCAACGCCTGAGCGCCGAGATCTGGTTGCGTGAACAGATCGCCGAGGTTCGTGCCAAGGATGAAGAGCTTGCGGAGACACTCGACGACGTCGCTGACGGATTGGAGTTGGCCATCGAGTTGACGCGCTATCCCGCCGATACCGATATCTGTGAGCTAGACTTACCTCACGGCTGGCCAAGTTACTGCAATAAGAGTGCCCTCTCCTGATCGTTGATGAGTGATGCCCTGGGAGGCACATAATGGAGTTACCTGAGCAGCGAATTCGCGTGGTAGCCGCCTCGCCGATCGAGGTCGGTGACCGGCGGCTGTTGCCTTCAGTCCTCGTCAGCAGTTTGCGCACCTCGCGCAGCCAAGACGGATGGGCGGGAGGCGGCGCAGCGGTACGTCTACGCCCGATCTCGGTGGTCGTCGAAGGACCCGAGAGCGCGGAGTGGATCGAGATTCCCAACACGACCGCTAACCAGATAAGTCAGATGATGACCGCAGCCGCTGCGATCACCTTGGTGAGCCTCATCATCATCGGTGTCAGTCGACTGCTACGTCAGGCATCCAGTTAGTTCAGGAAGGAACGTGGAATGGAAGCACTGCAGAAGTTGATCGAACGGTTGGAGAAGGTCTCAGAGGACGTCAATGTCGACGCCGTCTTTGGGAAACCGCAGACGTTTGAGGGCCGCACGTTGATCCCCGTAGCGGAAGTCAGCTACGGCTACGGGATGGGCCTTGGCTCGGGAGTGGGCTGCGAGTGCTCCTGCCACGACGAGGACAGCGCCGAGGCGGAAGCATGCTGTGAGGACGAGGCCTGCGCGTGCTGTGAGGAGCACGAGGGAGCATCCGCCGGCGGCGGCGGAGCGGGCGCCAAGGCGCACCCTATCGCGTACATTGAGATCGGTCCCGAAGGGGTCCACGTGCAGCCGATTATCGACGACCAGAAGATCGCGCTGGGGGGTATCCTCCTCGGAGCCTGGGCTGTCGGCTGGGTGGGCCTGGTACTGAAGACCCTCTTTACGCGACGCGCCTAGACGTGCCCGTCGAGCGCGTCACTGACCCCGCGTATGGCGTCACCTGGTACCGGTTCTCTGAGCCGGATATCGACGCCGACGCGGGGTTGATGCATGCCTTGGTGACGCGGCTCGGCGGGGTCAGCTCACCTCCCTTCCGCAGTCTGAACCTCAGCAGCAGCGGAGGCGACGACCCCCAGGCCGTTCAGGTGAACCACGCACGCCTCTTCGGCGCGCTGGGCCTCTCGGCAGCCCAAGTGGTAAGCCCATCCCAGGTCCATGGACATCAGGTCGCCGTCGTAGGCCACAAGGATGGCGGCACCACCGTGCCCGACACGGACGCGCTGATCACCGACCAGCGAGGCCTTGCGCTGCTGTTGCGGTTTGCAGATTGCGTGCCCGTGCTTCTCTACGATGCTGCGCACCACGTCGTGGGGCTCGCACACGCGGGCTGGCGCGGCGTTGCCGCGCAGGTGGTCCCGGCGACCGTAGCAGCGATGATCAAGAGGTTTGGCACCCGACCACAGCAGCTATGGGCGGGCATCGGCCCGTCGATCGGACCCGACCACTATGCGGTGGGCGACGATGTCGCGCAGCGCGTGCAGGCCTCCCTGCCACCGGACACCCGTGTGGCCTCCCGGATCGAGGGGCAGTGGCATCTCGATCTGCCCGAAGCCGTCATCACGCAACTGAGGGCGCTCGGCGTCACCCGCATCGCCCACGCGGGGATATGTACGGCCAGCACACCCCACGAATGGTACTCGCATCGGGGCGAAGCAGGCCAAACAGGGCGCTTCGGCGTCCTGGTGGCGCTGCGCTAAGCCGGGTGGTGCGCACCAGAGCCGAGGTTACGGCGCCAGCCCTTCGATTTCGAACGTGAACCCCAGCACATTGAGCAGCACCGATGCCTGACCCGCAGGTACCGAGAACTGCAGCTCGAAGTCCTGATAGCCGTCAGAGGGGACGCGCCACGGCAGCGGCGGCGATGAGACGACAAGCGTACTCCTTCCGGCCCCCGACGTAGCCTCAATATCGTTCGCCGTCACATTCAGGTCCAACTCTCCATCGTTGTAGACGGTCCCCGAGATCACCATAACGTCACGGGCACCATCGAGGAAGGCATCGGTGAGCGAGACGTCAGGCGCTGCCGGTCGTGGGGCCGGAGGCCTGAAGTCCGTGACGAATCGCACGGGATCATTCGAGGTCGCATCCGCCCGGAAGATCCAGACCAAAGGGCCGACGGCATCGGCGGGAATCAGATATCCCGCGCTTCCGCGCCCCGTCGCGCCAGGCGGAAGGCTTCCGGTGAGAGGCCCGTACTGCCCACGGCTCGCTGCGTCCGCGTTGTAGACGTAACGCTGCCCGCGGCCATCCTCAAGGACCATGTCGAAGAAGGCCGGATCGACCGGGACATTGCCTGTGTTGGTAACGAGATATTCGACCACGAACGGCCAAGACGCCGCCCCTGTCGAGGTATCCCCAGAGACGATACCGGCACGATCCACCTGGATCAACAAACCCTCCGCGCGCTGCTCGGTCTCGGGTAACACATCCTCCGGCAGATAGCGCGCTTTGACCATCAGGCGGTTGGGGCGATCGTTCCCCAGAATCAGCAAGGTAATCTCCGGCTTATCCTGCGCCATCGGCGAAAGATCCGTCGCGTCAATCCGCTTCACCTGGGGGGAAGCGAAGACCAGCCGGCTGCCGTTCTCGAGCGTCATCGTGATGCGGTCGCCGCTCTCCAAACCCGCCAGGAGTGCCTCCGTCCATTCTGTATAGGGCAAGCCGATCACGTAGTTCACAAGCGTACCGTGGATCCAGAGTGCCAAGGCGTCCTGCTCGGCAGGCAACGGCCAACGCCCCTGTTCCGGCAGCACCGCCGCGACCGGGTACGTCGTTCCGGCGATATTCAGTT
>JAXGUU010000367.1:0-3990 GCA_040774145.1 Anaerolineae bacterium | reverse complement strand
GGGCGGGACGGCTTCCCGCCCCACATGTCGGAGGTAGGTCGGAAAGCTGTTCCGACCTCTGCTCGGCGGCAGGCAGGGCTCGGGCGGGACGGCTTCCCGCCCCACATGTCGGAGCTTGGTCGGGGTGCTGACCCGACCAAGCTCACAAGTGATCGGAGGACCTATGACGAAACCGCTACAGATCGGCATCATCGGCACCGGCAGAATCGGCACGGTGCACGCGACGAACCTCGCGACCCGCATATCCGGCGCGGAGGTCATCGCGATCTCCGATATCCGCCTCGAGGCAGCCCAACGCTGCGCGCGTGCCCTGAACATCCCGGAGGTCTATGACGATCCGGAGCCCATCCTCACGCATTCCGAACTTGACGCCGTCCTCATCTGCTCCAGCACGGATACGCACGCCGACCTGGTCGAGCGGGCTGCCGCGGCGGGCAAGCACATCTTCTGCGAGAAGCCCATTGATCTCGACCTCGCGCGGGTCGATCAGGTACTGGAGGCCGTTGACCGGGCAGGGATCACCTTCATGGTCGGCTTCAACCGGCGCTTCGACCACAACTTCCGTCGCGTACGCCGGCTGGTGCAGACAGGCGCCGTCGGCACACCCCACCTGCTCCACATCATCAGCCGCGATCCCGCCCCACCCCCTGCCGAGTATGTCGCCGCCTCCGGCGGCATCTTCCTCGACATGACTATTCACGACTTCGACATGGCGCGTTACCTGATGGGCTGCGAGGTCACCGAGCTCTACGTCGAGGGCGGCGTGATGATCGACCCCGCGATCGGCGAGGCGGGCGACATCGACACAGCGCTCACGGTGCTGCGCTTCGAGAACGGTGCCATCGGCACCATCGACAACAGCCGCCGGGCGGTCTACGGCTACGACCAGCGCGTCGAGGTCTTCGGCAGTGCGGGCGCCGTCCGTACCGAGAACGACTACCCCAATACCGCCATCGTCAGCGACAGCCACAGCATTCGGACCGACCTCCCACTCAACTTCTTTATGGATCGCTACACCGAGTCTTACGTCACCGAGCTGACGGAGTTCGTCACCTGCGTGCGGGAGCGCTCGGAGCCGCCCACCACGGGTCACGACGGACGTATGGCTATCCTGATGGGCTATGCCGCCCGCAGGTCCTACGCCGAGCACCGCCCCGTCAAGCTCGGCGAGATCGGGAGGTGACGCAGCTCGCAACCCCGGTAGACGGCTGTCCACAGCAGGCCCAACTGACAACTGGAAACTATCTGTTCAAGGAGGTTTCGCGATGAAAGGACTCGTACTCGACGCAAAGTGGGATCCGCGACCGGACTATGCCCTCTCCGACTGGGAGAAGACAACCGGCAAGGCCGTCACCGGCAGCGCCATCTGGCGCCATCCGACGCTCAAGGTCCAGGAGTGGCCCGACCCGCAGCCCGGTCCGCGCGACGTCGTCATCGCCGTTCAGGCATGCGGCGTCTGCGGCTCGGACATGCACTTCTATGAGACCGATAAGGAGGGCTACATCCTCTACCCGGGCCTGACCAAGTTCCCCACCATCCTGGGCCACGAGTTCTCGGGCAAGGTGGTGGAGGTCGGCCCCGAGGTTGAGCGGCTCAGAGTCGGCGACATGGTCACCGCCGAGGAGATGATCTGGTGCGGGCACTGCACCCCCTGCCGCAACGGCTATCCCAACCACTGCACCAACCTGGAGGAGATCGGCTTCACCATCCCCGGCGCCTTCGCCAACTACATCGCGCTGGATGAGAAGTACTGCTGGCCCATCGACGCGATCGCAGAGCGCTTCGGCAGCGAGGAAAAGGGCTACGAGATCGGAGCCCTCAGCGAGCCGACCAGCGTCTCGTACAACGCGATGTTCGAGCGGGCCGGCGGCTTCCGCCCGGGCCACTACGTCAGCGTCTTCGGCGCCGGCTCCATCGGACTCGCCGCCATCGGCCTGGCACGCGCTGCCGGCGCGGGCACCATCGTCGCCTTCGAGGTCTCCAAGGAACGGCTCGAGCTCGCCAAGCAGGTCGGGGCGGACTTCGCCTACGATCCGCGCGAGGTCACCCCCCACGAGGTCCTGCTGGAGCACAGCAAGGGCGAGGGCTTCAACTTCCACGTCGAGGCCGCCGGCGCGCCCCACCTTACGATCCCCGAGATGGAGCAGGCCCTGGCGATCAACGCCAAGATCGTCCAGATCGGACGCGCCGCGCAGCGCGTGCCGATGTACCTGGAGGCCTTCCAGGTCCGCCGCGCCCAGGCCTACGGCGCCCAGGGCCACTCGGGCCACGAGACCTTCCCCAACGTCATCCGCATGGTCGCCGCGGGCAGGCTCGACCTCAGCCCCATCATCACCGCCAAGTACCCACTGGACGAGACCGTCGACGCGATCGCCAAGTCGACCACGCGCACCGACGGCAAGATATTGGTCAAGCCTAACGTATAAGACGTCTGCGTAGAGACGGCGCGCACGGTAGGCACCGTCCACATCAACCAAGCAAGGAGATGCGACATGTCAGAGATGAAACAAGTGCCACCCGGCCTCTTGGCCAGCGATCAACCCGACCTCTTCTTCGAGGACAACGCGGTCGGAAGGATGAAGAAGGAGCTTTGGGACGCAAGCGACGCCGAGATCGACGCGATCCTTGCGGACTACGGCATGCCCTCGCCTGTCGAGTGGGGCACGCCCGGCTCCTACATCCAGACCACCGTGCGGTGGCAGGTCGAGGAGAACCGCAGGAAGAACGACATCGTGCTGATTCCCGTCGGCAGCACCGAGCTGCACGGACAGCATATGCCCAGCGCCTCGGACACGCTCTACGTCAGCCAGATCTGCGAGGGCGTCCGCCGCTACACGGCGAAGCAGGGCGCCCCGATCAACCTGGCGCTGCCGCCCGTCAACTACGGCGCCCACCCCTATCACCACCTCGGCATGCCGGGCACGGTGATCGTGCGCGAGAACGTCATGCGCGAGCAGCTCATCGACGTGATGCTCGGGCTGTGGAATGACGGCTTCCGCAAGCAGATCATCCTCAACAACCACGGACAGCTCTGGGTCCTGGAGGCCGCGGTGCAGCAGTTCTGCAAGCGCTACCAGCTGCCCGGCATCTTCCGTGTCATCGACTGGCACCGGGCCGTGCGCGAGTTCTTCCGCACCAAGGACCGCGGCGGGAAGTGGGACACCAACTTCGTCCACGCCGACGAGTCCGAGACCTCGCTAGGGCTCTACCTGCATCCCGAGATGATCGACATGGCCTACGCCGTGGACACGGAGGGCATCAGCTACCTCCCCGACGGCCACTTCGACAAGTCGGTCGACCCCTTTGGTCGGGCCAGCCGCTGGTCCGAGGGCGAGGGGCAGAGCGCGATCGAGATGGCGGGGACCCCCGAGGGCGTCGTCGGCTTGGCCACGCACGGCGACCCCGAGAAGGCCAAGCGCCCGCTCGCGGCGATCCTGCGCTATCTGACGTTGCTCAACGATCATATCCTGGAGGCCTTCCCGCCCGGCACCGTGCCGCCCGTCGAGGGGGTCACGCTGCGTACCGAGGAGGAGATGGCCCCCTACCTGAAGGAACCGATGAGTGAGGGCTGGCGCCCGGTGTACGCGCTCCCGCGCATCGGACAGGATACCTTCAGCGGCTAGGAGCTCAGGTACCCGGCGATAGGGGCGCAGCTGCGCCCCTATCGCCCCGGGCGCCACAGCTCGTCCAGACCGTCCCGCCGACTGTGATCACGAGATGGACATCGACAACCCACGGGTGTATGGCCTCCCGCCCTATCGGATCGCCGTGATCCACGGCGGCCCGGGAGCCGGCGGTGAGATGGCGCCCGTGGCCCGTGAACTGGCCTCGGTCGGCGGCGTTCTCGAGCCGATTCAGACCGCCGTGTCGCTTGAGGGACAGGTCCAGGAGTTGAGAGGGGCCCTGGAACACCAGGGAACGCCTCCCATAACCCTGATCGGCTACTCCTGGGGAGCGTGGCTTGCGTTCATCCTCACGGCTCGCTATCCG
>JAXGUU010000366.1:0-3994 GCA_040774145.1 Anaerolineae bacterium | reverse complement strand
CGTCGCCAGATGATGTCCCACAGCGCCCCGCGCATATCGGCATCGGTCACCGCGTCACGGATCCGGGTCCACGTCAGACCATAGTAGTCCTGGAGAGGCCACCATAGATAACGGTACTCGAAGGACACATAGTCGTCGCCCAGTATGTCCTCAACGGGCCCATATTCAGGCGTGCCGGCGATCACGACCGGGCAGTCGAGCAACATGCCCGGATCGGGCGTCATGCTGTAGAAATAGTTGTTGGGAAACTTAACCATATACCACGTGAAAGGCCAAGAGCCGTCTTCACCATACGCCACGCGCACGTCGGAGGCGCTGCCGGTCTCACGCCACGAGACCTCGCGCACCTGCTCCAGGGCCAGTTTGATGTCGGGCGTACCGTGCGCGTAGACCAGGAACTCGGTCGCGAGATCGTACGTGATGAAGTTCAACCTGACCGAGGTCCGGAGAGTTAGGGCCGTCATCGCCGCTACCACCCAGAGCCCCGCGATGCCCAGGCTGCGGCGCAGACCAACCTGCCGCACAGCCCACGCCCATCCGGCGCCGAAGGCCAATGTGCCGACCAGCCCACCGAGGGCCAGGCCCAGGGCGTTGAGTTGGGCGAGGCTCAGCCCCGCAGGCGACACTCCCTCTCCGAGGTATCGCACCAGGGCCGCGCCGTTCGTCCCCAGCACGACCAGGGAGGCTCCGGTCAGAGGAAGAGCAGCGACAGAGATCCAGACAGCCCTGGTCGGCAGGCGCCTCCACGGCAGGCCCTCCAACATTTGACCGATCCCCCAACCGCCGAGGAAGACGCTCGGCAACGTGATATGGACCAACAACCACGGCATCTTCTCACCGGCCAGCGTGTAGGCCGCCCACGACGCGACGGTCCAACCGAGCAGAAAGAGTGGGAACCACAGCGAGAGCTCAAGATCCAGCCGGGTCGGTGCACGAGGAGGCTCAGCCTCGCACGAGGAGGACGGCTCGGTCTCAAGAGCGGGTGGTACCATCTCCTCGGCTCCGACCCCCAACGCAGATCCGGACCTGCGAGAGCGCAGCACGCGGACGACCTGCGAAAGGGCAGCCACAGCCCCAAGCGCTGACAACGTGATCGCCAGATACTCATAGAGGGAGCCGATGAATAGATAGTAGTAGGTGGGCTGCCCACCGCGCCGCACCCCCTGCTGGGCCAACCAATAGGCCAACCCGCCGATCAGGCCTGAGAGCGCACCGAACGCCCAAGTGAATACCGTCGTGTAGAGGACGATGAAGATCGTGTAGTGGATCAGAGCGATCCTGGGCCAGCGCTTGCGGTCCCACCATAGCCCGAAGGCAATCGAGAGGGCCAGTGTCGCCAAGGTGACGCCGAAGATCGCCACCATGGCTGACGTGGGAACGGAACCAAAGTTACCGGTCCGTACCGCCTCATAGACGATGTCCATGTCCACGCCCGCCGCGAACTTGATGAGAAACGCTGTGCCCAGGGGCAATGTCAGCGTGCCGACCACCATCAGCACATCAAAGAGGCGAAGCTGACGCAGTATTGTCTCACCCACACCCCGTCGCATCATCACCAGGGCCGCAGCCAGGACCACCATCGCCGCCACGGCAGCGATGCGCCCCCACAAGGGAATCATGAGGTTCGTAGCCCGACTGTGGCCCGATTCGTCCAGATCAACGTGGCTGAGCTCGCCCTGGCCCATGGCTGCGACAAAGACCAGCCCCAGCACGATACCCAGCGCAATCAGGATCACGAAGGGGCGATACAGGCGCTCGCGCTGCCAGCGTACGGTGAGGACTTGCCAGGCGAAGGGCAGGAAGAGCAAGGCGCCGAAGATGGCCGTGTAGATATACGAGGCCTCCTTTGTCGCGAACATCAGGGAGAAGACCGCCGCCAACCACGCAAGCCAGCTCCCCTTGCCGGAGTCAAGGAACCGCAGGATCACCCAGAGGAGAAGCACGGCAGTGATCATCAGCGGCACATCGTGGCGGACGTAGCGAGAGTAGTAAGAGATCGATGGCGACAGGAGGAGGAGCACGGCCGTGGCGATCGCCCCGACACGCCCCAGCCAGGGACGGAAGAGCACCGGCGTCATGACGAGCAGCACACCCAGGGCAGCCACGAAGATGCGCGATGTGAAGTCGTTCACACCGAACAGCCAATAGGTCAACGCGGTGGCCTCAAAGAGCAGAGGCCCGTGCATCATCGGGTTGTGCTGAAAGCCCGCCCCCGAGTAGAGATTCCACGAGAACTTCGTGTGGATGCTCTCGTCGTGGCTGATAGCGCGATCGCCCAGGACGGCGAAGCGACTGACGAGCGCCAACACCAGAATGACGATATAGACCCAGCGCTCCCAGCGCCGCATCGTCTCAGACGACATCCTCACGCCCTTCCGGCCGCATTACAGGTCTCCTTCAAGATGGTTAGGGATGGATCTCGATGGACATCGGCAGCACCAGAGCGTCGCGCCCATCGTCCCAGAGCACACGCTCTCCGGAAATCGGATCATAAAACCCCACTATGAGCCGTGCGTTTCCGTCGAATTCCCCCGCCTCCCAAGCCAACGGATGGTCATCCACCAACACCTCGCCCTCGATCCAGCCGGTGGTCGAACGCGACCAACCTACAGGCACAGCATCGTGTTGAGCCACGATACGCCCATCGGCGGCTAGATGTGCGAACACCTTCCAGTCACGCTCCGCTGCACCGCTCCCAGCTCGCCAGACCAACGTGAGTGTCAACGGCGCGCCGGCCCGCACCTCGACAACCGACGGCATCTCGGCACCTGCCCCGTACTCAACCGAGCTGCCGGAGAGATCGACGGCCACGAGTGAGGCGACCTGTCCGGCGCGTGCCTCAAGAGTATAACCTATCATCGGCACGGTGAACAGGTGATCTGTGGCGAGTACCTCCACCTCACCCAGCTCCGTCTGCCGTTCCCCTGCCGAGACCACGACATCCGCTATCCCCGGCGTCGCATCCGCCGGTACCGTGAGCGGCACGGCGAACATCAGGGGGCGGCCCACCGGCCAGTCAGCCGCAATCCTCCCACCGCTCACAGTAGAGAGAATCGTGCCCTCACGCGCCAACGAGAGCTCCAGTCGCGTCGCCTCTGCCGGCGGTGTCAGCAGACGCCATTGGCTCGTCACATAGATCCGTTCTCCCGGCGCCACTTGGGTCCGATCGAGACGGGCAGCCTCCAAGGTGAGCCCTTCAGCAACGGGCCCGATCGGCGCATCTGAGGACATCGTCAGACCATAGAGCGACACGTCAAGCCACGGAGTTGTCGCCGGCAGCACCGCGCCAACGTCGACCGAGTTCGCCATCGTACCGTGCACATCAGCCCAGCGCACCTCGCGCGACGGCTCCGTCCAGTCGAACAGACCGAGCTCAAGGCGGTACGGTAGGGGCAACAGGCCGACCGGCAGGGGCAACACGTGGTAGGACGTGTGGTCGCCCCATCCCCACAGGTCAGAGGGTCGGCCTGAATCATTGACCAGGATCTCGTCGTGGCCGGCGACCAGCACGCCTTCCTCGCTGTAGAGGCGTAGCGCCACCCCATATCGAGAGGCCGGCTCTCCCCCTTGCCAACAGACGTGTGCCGCCAGGGCCGCTCCGCTGAGCGGTTCAGGGTGAAGGGCCACACCGACCACGCACAGGTCGCTGCCTGCCAGGCAGGCTCGAGGCAACGGTCGACACGACGTCGGAGCCAGGGGCTCACGCATCACATAGGACTCGAGACCCACCCCCGGAAAGCCCGCGCGTGATGTCAGCACACCGGCCCAAGCCAGCGCTGCACGGAGGCCTCCACTGGGGTCCACGGCGCCGCGCGCGTAATCCATCACCAAGACGACGGCGTCACGTGGGATCGCCGCAGCGAGCTGCGCGGCGTCAGTCGCCCAACTGAAGGTTGGCGGCGCCATGACGACCTCGGCAGGGGCCAGATCGTAGGCAGGAAGCGACCAGTCCGTATGGGGCACGACCACGACATCCCCGGGGCGAGCCGTCGCT
>JAXGUU010000365.1:0-4004 GCA_040774145.1 Anaerolineae bacterium | reverse complement strand
CGCCCTGCCCGTCCAGGCAGTCGGGATCGACGTCAAGGCGGAGCTGATGGCCAGACAGAATGCCCTGGCGGCAGAGCTGGATTGGACAGACCTCCACTTCGAGGTCAGCCGCATCATCGACTACCAGCCTGAGGAACAACCGGACATCGTCCTGGCGCTCCACGCATGCGACACGGCGACCGACGAGGCACTGGCACAGGCAGTCAAATGGGGAGCACACCTGATTTTCAGCGCGCCCTGCTGCCACCACAACCTGCAGGCGCAGATGTCGGCCCATCCCATGCCTCCGGTATTCCAGCCCGTGCTGCGCCACGGGATTCTCAAGGACCGCCTGGGCGACGTGCTGACGGACGGCCTTCGCGCTCAGATCATGCGGATCATGGGATACCGGACCGATGTCGTGGAGTTCATCTCGCCCGAGCACACCGACAAGAACCTGATGATCCGCGCGATCAAGTCGACCACGCCGGGCGATCCGCAGAGCATCGCGGAGTACCAGGCGTTGGTCGCGTACTGGCAGGTGCAGCCTTACCTGGCACGGCTGCTCGCGCACGAGCTCGCGGCCCTGGGAAACTGGCCACAGATGGACAGCCAGGTGGGCCCCGGGGGTCGGAATCCGTGAATCTCGTAGCACACCATGCCTTCGGCCTGCTGATCATCGTGGCCCTCTGGGTGGGCACACATAAGGCGGCGCGGGGTGGCTCGGACCGCCGTGCGACCATCGCGTCAGCCGGTGCGTTGGCTCTCCTGCTCCTGTTTGGCGTTGCCAGCGCCATCGTGAACGGTGGTGACAGTTTCGGCGCCGCGCAGATCCTGGCCTGGACGGCGTTTTTCCACGTGCCGGTGTACCAGCTTGGTGCGGGGTTCCTCCTGAAAGGAACGCCCCGGGTGGCGCTGGTCCACTGGGCCACGGTCGCCCTCCTCGGGCTGGCAGCCCTGGAGGCCTTCGTCGTCGAGCCCCATTGGCTCCAGGTGAGCAATCTGACCCTGCCCACGTCCAAGGTGACAGAGCCGGTTCGTGTCGTCGTCCTCGCGGACATTCAGACTGACGTTCCCGGCCCCTACGAGGCGCGTGTCCTGAGGACCGCTATGGCCCAGGACCCCGATCTGATCCTCTTCGCGGGCGACTACATCCAGCTCGGGCGGCGCAGCCGCAGCTATGCGGACGAGATCGACGCGCTGCGCGTGCTGATGGTCGAGGCAGGCCTCCATGCTCCCCTGGGCGCCTATGCCGTAGCAGGAAACGTCGACGAGCCCGGCGTGTGGACTGGCGCCTTCGCCGGCCTGCCTGTCGTGACGATCGAGGAGACCACGTCCTACGATCTGGGCCCCTTGGCCTTGACCGGCCTGGGGATGGGGGACGCGTTTGGCCATGGGGTGGAGATCCCGCCACAGGATGCCTTCCACATCGTCATCGGCCATAGCCCCAACTTCAGCCTGGGTCCGGTCGAAGCCGATCTCCTGATCGCAGGGCATACCCATGGCGGGCAGGTTCGCCTGCCCCTGATCGGCCCGTTGCTCAACCTATCGCGCGTACCGCGTGGCTGGATCGCGGGCGCAACAACGCTGGCGCATGGCGGAACGCTCGTCGTCTCCCGCGGCATCGGCATGGAGCGCGCCAACGCCCCACGCGTGCGCTTCCTCTGCCGCCCGGAGCTGGTGGTGATTGACCTGGTGCCGTCGCCATGAACGATAAAGCGATAAAGCGATAAAGCGAAAAGAGGGTGGAGCAGACAGGTCGTTGGGTAACAGGCGATACTCCGAGATGGAACCCACATCCCCGACTCATCTGCCTTCTCGCCTTCTCGCCTTTTCGCTTGATCGCTTTTTCGCTTTCTCGCTTTCTCGCCTTTTCGCTTGATCGCTTTCTCGCTTACTCGAGACTCGCGAAGTCCACATTGTGGAGCGACTGATGCAGATCCGGATCGAAGGCGCAAACGAGCATAACCTGAAGGACGTCGACGTCGAGATCGGCGACGGGCTGACCGTCGTGACAGGGGTCTCAGGGTCGGGAAAGACGTCGCTGGTCTTCGATACACTGTACCACGAGGCGCGCCGACGCTTCCAGGAGGTCTTCTCGCTGGGCGAGCGGCTCACGCCAGCAGACGTGCGCGCCGTGACCGGTATGGGACCGGCAGTCGCCGTGGGCCAGAATCTCCTCAACCGCAATCCAGGGTCGACGCTAGCGACAGCGTCGGGCCTGCACCCCTTCCTGCGCCTGCTCTACACCCACTTCGGCGAGCGCACCTGTGCGGAGTGCGGAACGCCCGTCTCGGTCAACACCGAGGACGAGATCCTCGAACGGCTGGTCGCACTGTCGGCTGCCGGTCCGCTCACGATCGTGGCGCCCCTCCTGAGACAGGCGCAGGGCAGCCACCGGACGCTCCTGGCAATGCTTGGCGAGATCTTCGGAACGGACGCTGTCCGGGTGGACGGCGCAACCCTGGCCGACGGGTTGATGTCCGGGGCAATGCCCGCGTTGGAGGTCGAGCAGCACCACGACATCGACGTCGTGATTGCCCGATTGGGTTCGAATACCTCTGTAGCCGATGTACGGGGCGCGCTTGGCACCGTCTGGGCCCTCGGGGCCAATGCCGTATCCGCAATCCAGGACGGGGACACCCTGACACTCTCGCGTGCGCCCGTCTGCATCCGCTGTGGCACCTGGTTTGGCGACCTATCCCCGGTCCTCTTCCACCAGCCCTGCCCTACCTGCGACGGAAAGGGCTGCGAGGCGTGTGGTGGCACCGGGCTCCATCCCGCGGCCCTGACAGTACGTTGGCAAGGGCTTCGCCTGCCCGAGCTGCTGTCGAAACCGGCCCTGGAGGTTCAGCAGCGCTTTGCTACCGCAGCGATGCCCTCAACCGCCGCACGGCTCAGGGCAGAGATCGCGCGGCGTCTGGAGGCCCTGGTGCGCGTTGGGCTGGGCTATGTCGCGCTCGACCGGCCTTCGCCCACCCTCTCGCGGGGCGAATCGCAGCGCGTGCGGCTGGCGGTCGCGCTGACCAGTCGGCTTGAGGACATCGTGCACGTGCTCGACGAGCCGACCATCGGGCAACATCCCGCCGACGTGGCCCGCCTGCTGCCGGCCTTCCGGGACCTCGGCGGGCCCGTGATCTACGTCGAACACGACCGGGTCGCAGCCGCCGTGGCGGACCACGTGCTCGACCTGGGGCCGGGCGCGGGGCCCTACGGCGGGCAGATCATCTATGCGGGAACGCCAGCGGGCCTCTGGGAGGCAGACACACCGACGGGCCGCTACTTCAGCCTGCGGGAGCGGGTGGTCACCCCCGAGCGTCGCCCGGCGCCGCAGACGTTCCTGACACTGCGCCGCGCCAATCTGCGCAACCTTCGCGGCGCGGATGTAACCATCCCCCTGGAGCGACTCACCGTCGTCACCGGCGTATCCGGCTCCGGCAAGAGCACGCTCGTCGAGGACGTCCTGGCTGCGTCGCTCCAGAAACAGGCTCCCGTGGGCTGCGAAGCGATCGAGGGGCCACCGCTTGCCGGCGTCATGGTCGACCAGAGCCCGATCGGACGCAACCCGCGCTCCAACCCGGCGACCTACACCAAGCTGGCCGACATCGTGCGCGACCTCTTCGCCGAGGCAACGGGGCTATCGGCGTCGCATTTCTCGTTCAACAGACCCGAAGGCGCTTGCCCGGCATGCCAGGGCCTTGGGGCGGTCGAAGTGGCAATGCGCTACCTCCCTTCGACGTGGATCCCGTGCGCGGCGTGTGGGGGAAAGCGCTTCAGCGACGAGGTCCTGGCCGCGACGGCACCCTTCGGGGACGATGTGCTATCCATCGCCGACGTCTACAGCCTCCCGATTGCTGAGGTCACGCCGCTGATTCAGATGACGCCGTACCTCACCGCCAAGAGCAAACGGGCGGCCATGCAGATCCTGCAAGCGCTGGTGGATATTGGCCTGGGCTATCTCGCCCTGGGGCAGCCATCGCCGACGCTCTCAGGGGGCGAGGCGCAGCGCGTCAAGCTGGCCAAGT
>JAXGUU010000364.1:0-4006 GCA_040774145.1 Anaerolineae bacterium | reverse complement strand
GCCCACAACGTCCAGGCCCTCAAGGGCTTCGTCGGTCCCCGGACCCAGCTCATCGCCAGCGTCAAGGCCAATGCCTACGGCCACGGGCTCCTGCCCATCGCCCGCACGGCACTCGAGGCAGGCGCCTCGCGGCTGGCGGTTCACCGTATCCAGGCTGCCATCGCGCTACGTGAGATGGGCATCACCGCCCCGATCCTGCTGCTCGGCCCGGTCGTGCCCTCGGGCATCGACCCGGTCCTGCAACACGACATCACCCCGACTCTGGTCGACTGGGAGACGGCGAAACTGATCTCCGAACACGCCGACCATCCGGTCGCGGTCCACGTCAAGGTGGACACGGGGATGAGCCGCTATGGACTCGAACCCGAGCAAGCGGTCGACTTCATACGCTACATCGCGGGCCTGCCGCGCATCCGCGTCGAAGGGCTCTTCTCGCACTTCGCCTCAGCGGACGAACCGAATCTCGCCTTCGCCCAGCGCCAATGGGAGCACTTCCAGGCGATCCTCCACGCGATCGAGGATGCCGGCTTCAGCATTCCCCTGCCCCACATCTGCAACAGCGCCGGCATGATCGCCATGCCCGAGGCCCACCTCGCCGCTGTACGTCCAGGCATCCTCCTCTACGGCATGGCGCCGTCCCCGGAGAGCATGCCGCCCTTCGAGCTACGCCGGGCCCTGACGCTCAAGAGTATCGTCGCCAAGGTACGCGATCTGCCGGCGGGCGCCACCATCAGCTACGGGCGCACCTTCACGGCGACCCGGTCACTGCGCACGGCCCTGATACCGCTCGGCTATGGCGACGGCTACCCGCGCCTGATCTCCAATCGAGGGCAGGTCCTCATCCGCGGACGGCGCGCACCCATCCGCGGGCGCATCTGTATGGATCAGCTCGTGGTGGAGATCACCGACATGCCCGATGTCGCCGTCGGCGACGAGGTCGTGGTGATTGGACGGCAGGATACCGACGAGATCTCGCCTGAGGAGGTAGCGACCTGGGCTGAGACCATCAACTACGAGATCACCAC
The DNA here is from genome assembly GCA_040774145.1 of Anaerolineae bacterium. Classification (GTDB taxonomy): domain Bacteria; phylum Chloroflexota; class Anaerolineae; order B4-G1; family SLSP01; genus PWVB01. The sequence continues at coordinate 2,981 of JAXGUU010000364.1, read as the reverse complement.
CAGCCTGCTACCCCAGGTCGTGCGCGTCTACCGCCGCAACGGCACCTACCCTGCCCCCGACGAGGGGTTGGCCCAGTGGGCCAACTACCTCCGCGCCGTTTGACAGCCGACGAGGCTAGAGTATAATGGCGTTGTTCATTGACGAGCCAACTCAGGAGACCCTAAGGCATGATTGTGCTAACGCGAAGTGACGTCGGGCGAGGCCCATCGCCGTGCGGCGCATGTTGACAGCGCGTTAGTCTCTGTTTCCCTGAATCCGCAAGGCCGTGGCGCTTGATGCCCACGGCCTTTTCGTGTACTAGCCCCCCCGTGCGGCTGCCCCACGTCACCACGTCTCGACCGATCGATATCCGGCGCGACCCATGCGCCCCACGCACGTGGAGGAACGTAATGCTACAAGTCTCGAATATCAGTAAACGCTACGGCGATACCCAGGTCCTGGAGCGGGTCTCGTTCACGGTCAACCCCGGCGACCGAGTCGGCCTGATCGGGCCCAACGGCTGTGGCAAATCGACGCTCCTGCGGATCATCACCGGCGAGGAGTCACCCGACACGGGCGCCGTGACCATCGATCCGCCCGACACCGTCGTCGGCTATCTAGCCCAGGGCGCTGACGATGACCCATCGGCGACCCTCGACACGGTGCTGCGCCAGGATGCCCACGCCCTGGCACACGCCGAGGCCGAGGTCACCCGGTTGGCAGAGGCCCTCGCGGAGGCGGAAGGGGAGACCCAAGAGCAGCTCCTCACAGCCTACGGTGAAGCCCTGGCCCGCATGGTCCACCTCACCGAGATCCAGGTACCGGAGCATGAGGTCATGCAGGTCCTCACCGGCCTCGAGCTCGATCACCTACCGCTCGATACACCCGTGGGTCACCTGAGCGGCGGGCAGAAGACGCGCCTGGGCCTGGCCCGCTTGCTGATCCGCAGGCCAAGGCTCCTGCTCCTGGACGAGCCCACCAATCATCTCGACATCGGCGCGCTGGAATGGCTGGAGACGTGGCTGAGCGGCTACGAAGGCGCCGTGATCCTCGTCTCCCACGACCGCACCTTCCTCGACCGAACGACGAATTGGATCTTCGACCTCAGCGAGATCACCCACGAACTGACGCCCTATCCCGGCACCTACAGCGACTACCTGGTCGCCAAACAGCGCGAGATCGAGCGGCAGTGGGAGGCCTACAACGCCCAACAGGAGCGCATCGCCCAGCTCAGCGGCGAGGCCCGCCGCCTCTCCGGCTACGCCAACAGCATCGAGCACGGCACCATCGACTTCGCGCCACGCAAGATCGCCAAAGGCATCGCCCGCCGGGCCACCGTCCAGCGGCGGCGCATCGAGCGCGAGTTGGCCCAGGAGCGCCTCGAGCGGCCCAGGCTCTCGTGGCAGATGAAGCTCGCCTTCAACGAGACGCCGGAATCCGGGCAGGATGTCCTCGTGCTGGAGAAGCTCGCGATCGGCTACGACCCGGATCGTCCTCTGGTGAAGGGCATCAACGCGATCCTGCGCCAGGGCGAACGCATCGCGCTCGTCGGCCCCAATGGTATGGGCAAGACCACACTGCTGCGCGCCATCCACGGGGAGATCGACCCCCTCGCCGGCCTGATCAAGGTCGGAGCGAATGTGCGCATCGGCTACTACGCCCAGGAACAGGAGAACCTCGATCCGGAGAGCACGCCCTTCGAGACGATCCGCCGGACCGCTGCGATGTCCGAGACCGAGGTCCGTTCATTCCTGCACTATTTCCTCTTCACCGGGGACGAGGTCTTCGTGCGCGTCGGCGCCCTCAGCTATGGTGAGCGGGCACGCCTGATCCTGGCACGGCTGGTCGCCGGCGGCTGCAACCTGTTGCTCCTCGACGAGCCCATCAACCATCTCGACATCCCCAGCCGGGCGAGTTTCGAGCAGGCGATGACGGCCTTCGAGGGCACCGTGCTCGCCGTGGTCCACGACCGCACCTTCATCGAGGCCGTCGCCACACGACTCTGGGCCATTCACGATCGCGAGCTCCACAGCTATATCGATCTCGACGACTACCAACGCATTCGCCGGCAGCGGGGCGCGAGCAAGCCCTAGCGCAACAGCACCGCCCGGCGTGCGCCGGGCGGTGCTGCTGCAAAGAGGAGCGATGGTCGCCGTGACACTTAGCGCGGCGACAGGGGTTCGACGCGCACCTCCACCGTGACATAGCCCTCGTTGTCGCTGAGGATATCATCGTTGATCCTGAAATAGAGCGTCCCGAAGCGGTCGGCGACGAGCCTCCGCCCACGGCCCACCAACTGCGGTGGCCCCTCCTCGCCGATGCGCGCCAACAGCACGCCCCCCGGGATGTTGGACCCTGGAATCGGATGGGTGTCGGGCGCGGGATAGGTCGCGTGCCCCTCCGGCCCATGGTGCTCGCCGGGCGTGTAGAGCCACCGCCCGCGTGCCCGGACGTGGATCACATCACCTGCGTTGACCTGGATCCCCACACTCTGCCAACTACGATAGGCGTAAATCCGCGGTGTCGCCATCGACGCCTGGGCCAAGGGCCCCAGGTCGACCTGATAGAGCCATACCCCCCCACTGCAGCTGACGATCAACGCCAACAGCAGAAGTATCCAGCGCACTTGCTTCATCGATGCAGTCGCAGCACCTCACGGACCATGGAGAGGCCCAGGCCGCTGCCGGCGATCGTCTCCGGCGCAGCACGGTAGAAGCGCTGCCCGATGCGCCCCAGATGTTCGGGGGGAATGCCCGGACCATCGTCACAGACGGTACACGCCACTCCATCGTCGGCATGGTCCAGAGCGACCGTCACCTGTGCCCCTGAGCCGGCGTACTTCAGCGCATTGTCCAGCAGGTTGAGCAACGCCTGACGCAGACGATCGCTGTGCCCCATCACCAGCGGCAGTCCCGACGCGGCACGCAGCTCCAGCGATATCTCGAGATCTCGGGCGCGCGGCATCGTCTGCAGCACCACCTCCTCGGCGAGCACGACGAGG
>JAXGUU010000363.1:0-4008 GCA_040774145.1 Anaerolineae bacterium | reverse complement strand
GGGCCCGTTCCTCGCGTGCCGCCACCTGATCGAGGCTGTATCCTGCACTATCCAGATGGCTGTGCCGTGCGCCCGTCAAGTACCCGAGATGGCAGCCCGGACCGGTGTGGTAGCCGGGCATCTCGTTGCCCCCGAAAGCCAGGGCATAGTCCTGCCCACCGTAGACGGCGGAGGCGTGATCTACACCGCGGGCGAGAGCGCGGTAGAAGTCGGTCGGTTGGGTGACGATGCGCCGGGTCGCTGCGATATACGCTTCGGGCTCTCCAAAGGACAGCTGCACGCCGTCGGTCTCGTCCGCGCCGATCAGGCCCCGCTCCATCGCCTCGGTAGCCCAGGCGAGCGCGACGCCGGCGCTCATGACGTCGAGTCCCTGAACCTCGATCTCATCCATCAACCGCAGCATACCCGATACATCCTCGATACCGAGCATGCTGCCCGTAGCGTAGATCGGCTCATGGTCGTAGCCGAGCATCAGGGTCTTGTAGAAGTAGGGGTCGTCAGGGTAGGGGATGCGCAGCGCAGCGAGGTGGATGCACGCCACGGGGCAGTGGGCGCAGGCGACGCGACGACCCAGATAGTCGGAGGCGAGACGTTCGCCCGAGATCGCCTCCGCGCCCTCGAAGCGTCCCGCCTGCAGGTTTCGCGTGGGGAGCCCACCGATGGCATCCAGCGGTATGACGTTCATCGGCGTGCCGAGTTCGTGATACTTCTGCATCAGGGGGGACCCCGTGGCGCGGTTATAGAGCGTGTCGTAGACCTGCCTGAAGGCACGGCGGTCGGCGGGCGCGAGGTTGCGCTGTCCCCCGATCATCAGCGCCTTCAGCCGCTTACTGCCGAAGACCGCTCCCAACCCAAGACGTCCGAAGTGTCGATAGGTCTCGGTGATCACACAAGCGTAGGACACCAGCTCCTCGCCTGCGCGACCGATGCGCATGATCGTACGGTGCCCGCTGCCGGGCTCTCGTTTGCGCAGCACCGAACCGGTTGTGTAGCTGCTGCGCGTTCCCCAGAGGGCTGACGCGTCCCGGAAGGCGACCCGATCGTTGTCGATGGTCAGATAGACGGGCATCTCCGAGCGCCCGAGGATCACCACGGCGCCGTAGCCCGCCATGCGGATGGCGATGGCGCTGCGTCCCCCGGCGTGGCTCTCGCCCAGGTTGCCCGTGTGGGGCGACTTGAACATCGCCACGGTCTTCGAGGCCAGGGGATAGAATCCCGCGAGAGGTCCCACGGTGAAGATGATGGGATTGTCGGGGGAGAGTGGGTCGATGCCCTCCGGACAGAGCTCCTCCAGCAGGCGGATGGCGACGGCGCTGCCGCCGAGGTGTTCCTCGAAGAGCTCACGACACGACTCGATCCAGAAGCGGCGCTTCGTGAGGTCCACGAAGAGGACGCGCTGTAGGGGATCTTCAGCTAGCATGAACCCACCTCCTTGTTGAGCACCAGGACGTCAGACACTGAGAGAAGCCTGGTCGTCCGCCGGGTTGATCTCCTCGAGCGCGATGACGTTGTAGGGGCAGTAGTCGGCGCAGTAGCCACAGTAGACGCAGATGCGAGGCTTATCCTGAGAGTCGTCCCATAATACGGCGCCGAAGGGACACGCCTCGACGCAGTTGCGACAGCCGATGCACTTGGCGGAGTTGAATCGCACACCACCGCCCTCCCTCGGCACCAGGGCATCGGTGGGGCAGACGCGCGCACAGGGTGGGTCGGCGCACGCTCGGCAGACGATGACCACGAATCCCTTACGGAAGCCGCCATCCGAGCGAATGTGGATTCGAGACTCCTCGAGTCCTCCCTGCGCCGTTCGCCGCGTGCAGGCGAACATGCAGGACTGACAGCCGACGCAGCGATCCGCATCGATCACCGAGAGTCGTTTCGCCATAGTGTCCCCCCTATTCGGTCCGGTGAACCCAGTATAGGTGATCCGCTGAGCACGTCCAGCTAGAGTCGGCAGACCACCGTGGTGAAGCGCGGCAGGCCCAGGACGACCGCCCGCCGCATCGGGTCGGTGCGCGCTATTTGATAGGCTTGCCCGTCGACCTCAATCGCTCGAGGCACGCGGCGCAAGCCGTTGAGAGTGAGTTCCACGTGCTCATAGGGCGGGTCATAGGCGCCGGTGTGCGCCCACGTGATGGTCAGCTGCGTCGCGTCCTGGTGCAGTGTCAACCTGCTGACCCGGAAGGCCCCGGTTGTGTAGGCCATACCCTCTCCGGCGTCTTCATAGAGCTCACTGGTGACCTCGCCCGGTGCCGGTAAGGCGTAGGCGCTGAGGCGTAGGAACTTCCGGACGCGCAGCTCGACCGATGGGCCGTTCTCGCCCATAGCCAGTACGGTGCCGGCGCGCACCCACATGGGCATCGTCTCAAGCGGGGCGTAGGCGTTGACCCGCTCGCCGCCCGTCCGCAGTTGGTTGGTCCAGAAATCGTACCAGGCGCCTTGGGGTAGACGGATCTGGCGCGCGGTCGCGCCTGCCTGCAGCACGGGTGCCACGAGCAGCGCATCGCCACAGAGGAAGGCGTCATGGACGTGCCAGAGGGAGGCATCCGTGGCGTCGAGCCAGGCCAAGGGACGCACCATAGGCCAACCACGGGAGCTCATCTGCCACAGTGTGGTGTAGAGATAGGGGAGCAGCTCGTAGCGCAGTTCGATGAACCGCCGGATGATGCTCAGGAAGGGCTCCCCATAGGACCAGGGCTCTTGATCCGGGTAGCCCTTAGCGGTGTGGGAGCGGAAGAAGGGTAGGAAAGTTGCCATCTGTATCCAGCGTGTGTAGAGTTCACCGTCCGGCTGACCGGCGAAACCGCCGACGTCAGGACCGCTGAAGCCAATCCCCGAGAGGCCAAGGCCCAACATCATCGGCACCGTCAACTCCAGGCTTTCCCACGAGCTCTCGTTGTCACCGGTCCACGAGGTGGCGTAGCGCTGGACGCCTGCCCATCCGGCGCGCGTGATCACCACGGGGCGCGCGTCAGGGCGCAGCCGTTCGAGGCCCTCGCGAGTCGCACGTGCCATCAAAAGCCCGTACACGTTGTGGATCTGCCCATGGTTGCTCCCGACGCCCTCGGCTGCGTGGCGTAGCGTTCCCGGAAGGGTGCGATCGCCGAATGCGGCGAAGGCTGACGGCTCATTCATGTCGGTCCAGACGCCGGCGATGCCGTCGTCGACCAAGGTGCGAACCTGCTCACCCCACCACGTGCGAGCGTCGGGATCGCTAAAGTCCGGAAAGGCGCTGTCGCCGGGCCAGACGGGGGCGTGGAAGATACGCCCGTCGGGTAGGGTGCAGAAGTGGCGTTGCGCGCAGCCCTCGCGATAGACGCCATAGGCAGGATCCCTCTTGATGCCTGGGTCGATGATGGAGATGAGCCTGATGCCCTGTTGCCGGAGCTCCTGAGACAGCGCTTGCGGGTTGGGGAAGCGGCTGTGATCCCATGTGAAGCAGCGGAAGCCATCCATATAGTCGATATCCAGGTGGATCACGTCGCAGGGCACGCGGTGGTCGGCGAAGTCCTGGGCCAGCTTGCGCACCCGCGCTTCACTGTCGTAGGACCAGCGGCTCTGTTGATAGCCGAGCATCCACAGCGGCTGGAGGGGATGGCGTCCTGTCAGCTCAGTGTAGCGCTCGATCAGGTTAGGCAGGGCGCCGACGGCGAGATAGACGCAGAGTTCGCCGCCGGCAAAGCGATGCTCCGCGATCTCAGGGGTGGTATCGCCGAGGTCGAACTCAGCATAGCTGGGGTTGTTGTAGAAGGCGAGATAGCAATTCGGTGTTGCTGCCGTGCCGGGCAAGACGCCGATGGTGACCGGCACGTTGAGGTCCAGCGGGTCGTCGCCCGCGACGTAGCCCGCCGGGTCGCTGTTCCAGAGCCTGTGGGTTCGTCCGCGGCGATGCCAGGGCGTGGCGCGTTCTCCAAGGCCGTAGAGTCGCTCTCCGGGAGCCAACGCGACGCGGTGGCGCAACGCGCCGTCAGGCGCCCAGGCGACATCCACGTCGACGCGGAGGAGCTC
>JAXGUU010000362.1:0-4008 GCA_040774145.1 Anaerolineae bacterium | reverse complement strand
GGTGGAACGCGGCGTCGGAGCGTTGTCCGCGTCGGTCGCAGCGCTCCGACTCCAGCCGCAGGGGTAGGAGCTGGCACTCCGGGCTGCGGCAGTCAAACTTCAGGTTCCCAATAGCGCGAAAGCGGATCTTGGTCCCGGCGGCGGTAACGGTGGGATCGGTGATCTCAAGATCGAAGGTCACGAGTTTCTCGGAATGTGCCGTAGCGTAGAGATCAAAGCCGTTCAGCACGATGGTGTAGACGTCGCGGTTGTGTAGCTCGGGAGCCAGGTCGAGATCATCGACCCTGACGATGAAGGGCGTGAGGTCGCCACGTTGACACTCGGCGGTCACCTCAACCACGCCCGATTGGAAGGCGACGCCTCGGGCAGATGAGACATCGGTGACGAACTCCGCAAAGTGAGCCATGTCGTTGCCCGTACCGGAGGCAGCGGTGTGGCCTACGACCAGCCTTGTGGGGGAGGGCCCGTTCTGGTGGGTGCGCACGTAGCTGCCGAAGCGGTTGAGCCGGTGGTTGTACTCCCAGGCGTGGTGAAAGCCCTGCCAGAGCGCAGTGCGGGCGTTGCGGTCCTCGGGCGAGCTCATCTGATGTTGCGCTCCTTCCATCTGTGACACCAGGGTCCGAGTCCTGGTCTCCGGGCCAGGTTCGATGTGGTGCAGCGGACAAGAACCAGATCGGGCTATGGGTCGTTCGCACGAGCCCCTCGGTGCAGTATAATAGCTGAAAATGCTCGGATAAGGTAGTTACCCACGTGAGGAGTCGTCGTACGATGAATGGAACCACGCACGCAGCCGCAGTCGTCTCGGGTTTGGCAAAGTCCTTCGGTCAGTTCCAGGCGGTCAAGGACGTCAGTTTCGAGGTCTATCCCGGCGAGATCTTCGGCCTGTTGGGCCCGAACGGTGCAGGCAAGACCACCAGCATTCGCATGCTTTTGGACATTTTCCGGCCCGACGCGGGCACGGTCGAGGTGTTTGGTGGCCCGATGACCGAGGCCAAGAAGGCACGTATCGGTTATCTGCCTGAGGAGCGTGGGCTCTATCAGGATCGCAAGCTCGCTTCCACGTTGGTCTTTCTGGCAACCCTCAAAGGGCTGTCCGAGGCGGAAGCCCATGAGCGGCTGGATGTCTGGCTGGAGCGGCTGGATCTCCACGAGCATCGCAACAAGAAGGTTCAGGAGCTCAGCCGGGGCATGCAGCAGAAGGCCCAGCTGATCAGCACGCTGATCCATGATCCCGATCTGCTGGTCGTCGACGAGCCGTTTTCGGGACTGGATCCCGTGAACACCCGCCTGGTCAAGGATATCATCGAGGAGCAGCGACAGGCCGGGAAGGCGATCATCATGTCGACTCATCAGATGTATCAGGTCGAGGCGCTATGCAGCCGCATCGTGTTGATCAACCGCGGCAGCACGGTTCTCTACGGTGAGGTCAACAAGATCAAGCGCGAGTTCGCCGGCAATGCGGTCACTCTGGAGGGTCAGGGTGACTTCGAGGGATTGCCGGGCGTGCTCGAGTCGCGCCGCGAGAACGGGGCCTGGCATCTGGCGCTGGCGACCGGCACCTCGCCCCAGGATGTCTTGCGCGACCTCGTCGGACGCGATGGTGTCGCCATCGAGCGTTTTGAGGTCGCCGAGCCTTCGCTGGATGACATCTTCATCCGGGTGGTGAGCGAATCACCCGAGGACCGGGAGGGGGCCGTGCATGCGTAAGCTATGGCTGATCGCGAAGGAGGAGTATCTCAGGCGCGTTAAGCAGAAGTCCTTTCTCGTGACCGTCCTCGGCTTTCCCGCACTGATGATTGTGATCAGCGGTGTCTCGATTCTGGTGGCGCTAGGGGGACGGGATGCTCGCCCGCTGGGGTACGTTGATCTCTCCGGGATCTTGGACGAGCGCACGATCCCCGCGCTGCGCGCCGAGTCCGCCCGTTTCACGGAGATGCGGGCCTATGATGACGAGGTCGCGGCGAGTGTCGCCTTGCGCGCCGACGAGATCCAGGGCTACTATGTGGTGCCCGAGGACTATCTGAGCGCAAAAGAGGTGCGGCTGGTCTACATGGAGCGTGAGCCCCGTCAGCGGACGCGGCAGGACTTCCAGGAGTTCGTCCGGGCGAGCCTGGTCAGGCAGCAATCCGCTGAGGTCCGCCCCTTACTGTCGGAGGGCTTCAGCGTGGCGGTTCGCTCGGCGGATGGTCGCCGGGAACTCTCGGAAAGGGGGATCCTAGGCTTCATCCTGCCGTTTGTGATGATCTTCCTGCTCTTCTTCGCCATCTCGACGGCAGGGGGCTATCTCCTGCAGGCAGTCACGGAGGAGAAAGAGAACCGGACGATGGAGATGATCGTGACCTCGGTCTCACCGGAGCAGCTGATCGCCGGCAAGTCGCTGGGCCTGATCGGCGTATCGCTCACGCAGATCCTCACGTGGGTATCGGTGATCGTCTTGGGTGCGGTCGTCCTCCTCTATGTCAATGACAGTCTAGACGCTGTCTCATTACCCTGGGATCTGGTGGGACTGGCGATCGCCTTCTTCGTGCCGACCTTTGGTCTGATCGCCGGGATCATGATCACGATCGGGGGCATCGTGACCGAGATGCAGCAGGGGCAACAGATCTCCGGCCTGATCAACATGCTTTTCATCCTGCCCGTCTTCTTCATGGCGCTGGTTCTCAGCCGGCCGGATAGCCCCTTGATGGTGGGCTTGACGCTTTTCCCGACGACGGCCTTCCTCACGATTCTCCTGCGCTGGAGCGTCTCGACGGTGCCTTGGTGGCAGCTGGGTGTCAGCTGGGGGCTCCTGATGGTAAGCGCGGCGGTCAGCGTCTGGTTGGGTGCCAAGGTGTTCAGGCTGGGGATGCTGCGCTACGGCCAGAGGCTGAGGTTGGGCGCGGTGATAGAGGGGCTGCGCACCGGCCGAACGCCCCAGTTGCGGATCGATGCCGCCGACAAGGAGGTGATCTGATATGCGTCACACGCTCTTGGTGATCAAAGAAGAGATCCGTGAGACGGTCGGCAGGCCATCGTTCTGGTTCACGACCTTCCTGTTCCCGCTGATGATCTTCGTGATGACGTTCGGATCGCAGTTGCTGGCCCAGGGGTGGGCCGACGATGCGTCGGGTGGCGGTCTTCAGGAGCTACTCGGTGGTGGCACGCCTGAGCAGGGCCGTATCGGATACGTGGATCTGGCCGGCATCATCGAGACGCTGCCTCCCGGCCTCCCTGAGGGACTGCTGCTGGCCTATGAAGATGCCTCGTCCGCGGAGACTGCGCTGGCGGCGGGCACCCTCGATCGCTACTATGTGGTGCCCGAAGAGGTGCTCGAGGAACGTGAGATCGTGTTAATTCAACAGCGCTTCTCACCGTTTGAGCAGCTGGGGGGGAGCGACCTGCTTCAGTACGTCGTGACCTATAACCTGGCGCGAGACGGTGATACCGCGACGCTCCTGCTGAATCCGCTACCCAGCGTCGTCATGGAGGCGGTGGCGCCGGCTGAGGAGGGAGCCCAGGATCCGGACGCTCTGCCCGGTTCGCCGGGCTCCCCGATGGCAGCGATGGCGATGCTCTTCATCTTCTTCTTTGTGCTGACGATGAGCAGCGGCTTCATGCTTCGCAGCGTGAGCAAGGAGAAGGAGAACCGCGTCGTGGAAGTGTTGCTGTCGAGCCTCAATCCTCGAGAGCTCATGCTGGGCAAGATTGTGGGACTGGGGCTCGTCGCCTTGCTCCAGATGGTGATCTGGCTGGGGGGCAGTCTGCTGTTGTTGGGTGACGCCTCACCGCTGATGGGCCTCTCGTCGATGCTCTCGGCGGTGACGTTTCCTCCCGGCTTCTTGGTCTGGGCCGTGATCTACTTCTTGTTGGGTTATATGACGTTGGCGTCGGCGCTTGGAGCGATCGGGACGCTGGCGCCGACGGCGCGGGAGGCGAGTCAGTTCACCTTTGCCGTTCTGCTGCCGTCGATGATTCCTATCTGGCTCAACACGGCCTTCATGGAGGCGCCGAACGGCGCGCTGGTGACCT
>JAXGUU010000361.1:0-4013 GCA_040774145.1 Anaerolineae bacterium | reverse complement strand
GACGACGAGGGCGACGGCCTCGTTGTGCTGGATCTGGCGGTCGTAGTCGTTGACGCGGTAGACGCTGAAGGCGAGGGCGGCGGGGGGCGGCGTCTCGGCGTCGCCGGGGTCGAGGCCGAGCGTGGGCTGGTGGGGCGTGGCCCCGGCCTCGATCTGCTCGCGGATGATGGTCTGCAGGCGCTTGGACGTGGTCTGGATGGCGCCCTTGTTGATGTCGGCGGCGATCCAGCGGCGCCCCAGCTTCTGGGCGACGGCGGCGGTCGTGCCGGAGCCGACGAAGCAGTCGAGGACGAGAGCGCCAGGATTGGACGACGCGCGGATGATCCGCTCAAGCAAGGCCTCCGGTTTCTGTGTTGGGTACTCCTCATTCTCAGTTGAGCTACCCATCACAGGAGAGATCTGAGTCCAAGTATCCTGCACGAGCACGCCGCTCATTTCGTCAAGATAGCCTCGATACGAAGGAATGCCGTTTGAGGAGTACTCGAGCAGGCCCTCATCGTGCATACGCTGCATCCTATCTTTTGAGTACTTCCAGACGCGCGTGACGCCATTCCAGGAATATGTTAGGTTCGGTCGGTTCTTGTTCGGGTTAATGCAGGAGATCAATCGATATCGCCTGCCTCTCTCATCGGTGTAGCGGTAAAAGGTATCCAGATACTCATCCCTATGTGGGTTGTACTGCTGATGCCAGGTGGCTCTCTCTCCCTTTGTGTAGAGGAGGAGCGTGTCATGGTTCCTGCCGAAACCGTAAGTGATGTTCCCGTGTGGCAGCGATCTGATCCAGCTGATCTCATTTAGGAAACGCTCTTCCCCGAAGACTTCGTCCAGGACGATTTTAAGGTAGGCGCCGCGACGTGGATCGCAGTGCAGATAGATGCTGCCCATCTCAGAGAGTAGCTCACGCAACAGTAGCATTCTCTCGAACATGAACTGCAGATAGGTATCGTTCGCCCATATGTCAGTGTACTGTACTTGCTCACCAAGCGTATATGTCTCACCGTCAACCTTGCCACCGCTGATGCCACGAAGCTCAACTTTCCTGATGTAGTCTGCGCCGCTATCAAATGGCGGATCGATGTAGACGAGATCGACCTTGCCGCGGTAGCCGTTCGCCAGGAGCCAGGCGAGGACGTCCTTGTTGTCGCCGTGGAAGAGGAGGCCCTGGGCGTCGCCGGCCTCGCCGGTGGGGTTGAAGGTCTCGACGAGCTGGGCGGGGTAGGCGGTGACGTGGTCCAGGGGGCGCTTGCCGACCCAGTGGAGCATGGGGCGGCCCTTGGCCTCACCGATCGAGAGGTTGGTTCCTTGTGTCATCGAGACTCCTTGCGCTTGCGGTGATTCCGTGTATCCTCAGGTCAATCCACTGGTTGGAGGTGGATGGCCGATGGCCATCGGGAGCGCCCGCAAGGGCGCTTCTTTCGTTCGTCGGGCGTATCTGTGTCCGCGCTTCCTTCGGCGGGGTACGCATGCGCGGACCGCTAGAGCAGGCTATGCTTCATCAGCAGCTCTTCGACCTGACCCAGAAAGACGAGGAGTGGGCGTGGACCGGGGGACTCAGTCAGCGGCTCGTGATCATCGGGGGCGTCGAAAGGATGCCGGTGCCACGATCCGCCCTCCCGATCCAGCCCGTAGATGCGCTGATGGCCCTCGACCAGAGCGAAGTAGAGCGCTTCCGAGCGCTCGCCAAGGAAGGCCTGCACGAAGAGATCGTCCCTGATGTAGAGGCGCACGGCGAAGGTCAGGTCCGTGCGCGCCGTCACCTCCAGATGCCGGATGAACCAGAGGCGATCCAGGGCTTCGCGGGCCTCAGCTTCAAGGTCCTGCCGGCTGATGGTCATCGGCTTCACGGAGCTGGGCCAGGCGTCTCTCGAGTGTGGCGATGGTGCCGATCACGGTCTCCCACGCCATGGCATCCTGTTCGACCTCCCACGTGTAGCCGCGCCGGGCGACGACGCGCTGTCCGACGAAGTCGTCGAAGGACATCCCGTATTTGGCGCGCAGGATGCGGTCCTGGCGGTGGCCTTGCTGCAGGCGGCGCAGGAGCTCGGCCTCGATGAGGCTGCGGAGCTTGGCGTCCATATCCTGGCCTTCAAGCGGCAGCGCTTCCAGGAGCGCTTTGGTGCTCTCTCCTACGGTGATCTCGCTCATCTTATCGATCTCCAGCCTCCGGTGGTGCTCCAGTGGCGCGATGCCCTTGCATGCCTAGTATAGCGAGCGCCCGTCGCCGGGCAAGATGACAGGCGCCTGCCGGGCCCGGCCCGAGCAGCCTCGGGCCAGGTTTTGCGAAAACCTCAAAGGTTTTCTGCGGCGGCGTCTTCTTCGACTGCATACGCCTGCGCAGCATCGAGTGTCTCCTTGACCTGGTTGAGGCCGACGCCGGCGGTGCCGGCGAAGACGATCCGGTACCTGAGCCGGTCGGGGTTCAGGTCGACCCATTTGCGGACGGCCATCGCCTTGCGCCCCTGCTCCCCATCGATGGGGTCGGCCCGCATCCGCTCGGCCTTGATCTCGACGATGGTGGTGTGCCCGTCGCGGCGGCGGATGACGAAGTCGGGACTGTAGCGGTGCCAGCGTCCGTCGATCCCCTTGTACTCGACGTAGACGTCGGTCTTGCGGGGGTCGGTGATGGCGCCGGTGAAGTAGACGTCGGCAATGTCGTCGGGGTCCTGGTCCAGCCGGGTCATGAGCTGCAGGAAGTAGTCGCGCTCGGGGCCGGAGTCAAAGTTGTAGGGGGTGTAGTGAAAGCCGAAGCGGTCGGCGGTGCGGGCCGGCTGCCGCCAGCTGAGCAGCAGGTCCTCCTTCTCCTTGTGGTAGGTGATCTCGGCGGTGTAGACGGTGGCGCCGTCGCAGATCTCCTCCTCGAAGCCGTCGACCTTGATGAGGGCGAGGGCCTCTTCGACCTCCTCCTCCTCGATGGTGTAGGCGGCGGTCTGCTGCTCGATCCGGCGGGCCAGCGCCGGCATGTGCGTCGCCGGGACCAGCGGTGAGGACGTGGGGTCGTCGCCGGCATAGAGGCGGCGCAGCTCGCGGAGGAGGTCGAGCGCGGGCAGGCGGTAGGTCGCAGCGAGTTCGGCGGCGGCGGCGTAGAGATCACGGCCCACGACGACGCGCACGGCGTCCTCATCCTGCTGGGTGAGGACCGAGGCGGTGTGCGGCTGCGCGCCGAGCGTGAAGACCTTGCGCACGATCTCGGTCTCGGCAGGCAGATCGGGCCTCTCCAGCGCGAGCGTCGGGGGCGCGGTCCGCGGTTGGGGGACGACGCGGCGGATCAGCTTGGTGACGACGAGCGGGGGGATAGCGAGCTTGCGGAGACGGATCTTGGTCGTCTTGACCGCCGTGTGCGTGCGGTCGAGGTCGCCGATGGTCTCGCCGTAGGTCTCCTGCAGCTGCTGGTCGAGCGCGCTGCGGTTGTCCATCGAGAGGTAGATGCGGGCCTTGTGCGGGTTGCCGGGCACCTGGCGCAGGCAGCGGGAGGCGGCCTGGAGCACGAAGTTTTGGCTCTTCTTCAGCCTGCGAGCCAGCGCGCAGGCGAAGAGGCTGGGACAGTTCCAGCCCTCGGTGCCCTTGTTCACGAGCAGGATCACGCGGTGGGGCGAGGCGGGATCGTTGAGGCGGTTGAAGGCTGCGATCTCGGCCTCGGTCGACTTCGATGTGTTGCGCAGCACGACGTCGGTGGCGACGCCCATGCCGATGAGGGTCTGCTCGACGACGGGACGCAGCTCGCGCAGGTCCTTGGTCTGGGGGAAGTAGAGCGCCAGCTTGGCGGGCGCGCCGTTGGGCAGGCGCACGTCGCCATAGGTGGTGAAGAAGTCGCGCACGACCTCGGCGACGAAGGCGTCGGCGTTGGCGTTGTCGAACTCGTAGGCGTAGATGCTGCCCTCGACCGACTTGAGGATATCGTCGCGGATGCCCTGGGAGAGGCCGTACCAGACGACGACGTCGCGCAGGAGCTGGCGCTGGTAGTAGGGCGTGCCGGTGGTGTTGACCACACAGATGAGGCGGGTGTTGTCGTGGAG
>JAXGUU010000360.1:0-4018 GCA_040774145.1 Anaerolineae bacterium | reverse complement strand
GTCGTGGTCGCCGAGCATCTCGCCGTGATCGCTTGAATAGACGACGATGGTCCTATCCAGCTCCCCACGCGCGGCGATCGCCTCAAGATAGCGCCCCACGTGGCGGTCGAGGTTCTCGACCATCGCAGCGTAGTTGCGGCGGATACGGGTATGGGTTGTCGCGTCGACGCCGGTGTTGGCGTGCGCCGGGGCGAAGTCCACGTCCTGCCACGCCCCCCACATGCTCTCGGTGATGTCCAGTGGGTCGTGCGGACCGGTGAAGTTGACCTGCAGGAACCACGGGCGGTCGCCGGAGGCCTCCTCGAGCAGGCGCAGCCCCTGGTCGGCGACCCAGTTGTCGCCGTAGGCGTGCTCGGGCAGTGGGGTGGGATGCGTGGCGGTATAGGCAGCGCCACGGCGCGTCAGCATATCGTCGATGTGCAGTTGGGCCAGGTCGTGCGCGTCGAGATAGGCCAGGTAGGCGTCGTGCGGCGTGCCGTCCCAGCTGTTGACGGCGTCCCATTTCCCCTTGCTGTCGACGCTGTCGGAGAAGCCCCAATCGTCGATCAGGGCCCTGCCGTCGAGACTGTGCCGGGCGGAGGCCTTCTGGAGGTCGAATTTGCCGACGCCCGTGACCTGGTAGCCGGCCTCGCGCAGCATCCCATAGAAGGTCGGCTGGTCGAGGGGGTAGTCCTCCTGGTTGTTCGCCACGCGGCAGCGGGGGTAAGCCTTGCCCGCCGCCAGGCTTGCGCGCGAGGGCGCGCAGAGCGGCGAGGGGCAGAGGGTGTGGGTGAAGGCGGTGCCGCGCCCGGCGAGGCGGTTGAGGTTCGGCGTGCGCAGGGGCAGGGCCGGATTCAGCCCGGTCCAGTCGAAGCGGTGCTGGTCGGGCAGCAGGAGCAGGATGTTGGGTGGCATGGGTCCTCCATCTCAACCTGGCGAAGGTTGCTGCGAGCCCTGTCTTGCGGGCGGTTGCGGTTACGTAAGGCCTGGCATCAGTAAGGTATTTCGTAACCTTCGCAAGGGTCAGGGCGGCGCTGCGCGATGCGTTCGGCCTGCCAGGCAGCGTCGTCGACCGGCGGCGCGAGGATCTCGCTCTCCGGCCTGCGCACGAGGCTCAGGGCCTCGACGGGACAGACGAGCGTGCACTGCCCGCAGCCCACACAGCGCAGCGCGTCGACGGCAGCGAGACCGCCGGTCACGGCGATGGCGGCAAACGAGCAGCGCTCCTCGCAGGCACCGCAGCCGATGCACAGGGCATCGTCGACGACGGCGAGGAAGGCCGAGCGGGCGATCGCCGTGGGGATGCTGAACTCGGCGACCCGGCGTAGGATCCCGCAGCAGCAGGTGCAGCAGTTGCAGATGTAGTTGTGGCCATCGCGGTGGTTGGCTACGGTGTGCACCAGCCCGGCTTCCTCCGTCTGCCGGAGGATCTGAAGTGCCTCCTCCTTGGTGATGGGGCGGTCGACCTCTCCTTCGCTGAAGACGCCCTCCACCGGCGCGAAGATGAGGCAGCTCTCGAGGGGGGCGTCGCAGCCCTTGCCCACGAGCTGCTGTTGGGTGCGGCAGATGCAGTCGCGTACGGCCCAGGACTTGGACCCTTCGATCAGCGCGGCAGCTTGCTCATAGGGGTGGATCTCGACGTCGCCGCCGACAGCCTCGCCGACCGGGATGACACGGTGTACCGACGGGCCCGGCAGGTCCATCCCGCGAGAGGCCTGGAAGTAGGCCTCGAAGCGCGCGGCCATCTCCGCGTCCATACGGGGCAGTTGCGCCTCATAGAAGCCGACGACGAAGGGCATCAACGAGAAGTTGAGGGCACCCTCGCCACGGTGCGCGAAAATGAGACCTTGGCGGACCATCTCTTTGAGCGTGCGGTAGGCAGCCTTCGGTTCCACGCCGGCCCGCGCTGCGATCACCTCGTGCGACGCCGGATCGGGCGTCATCGCAGCGGCCAGCCGCGCTTGGTCGGGCGTGAACATCGCCGCCAGCAGACGCAGCTCGGCGCCGTCCTCGGTTGCCGCAAAGCCGTGGGGCATCTCGTCGAGCCTCTTCGCCAGCGCGCGGTAGAGTGGTTCGTTCTCCGGATTCACTTCAGTCATGGGTCACCTCCTCGAGGGGCGACTCGGCAGCTAGAAAATCTCCGGTTGCGGGATCTCGATCGGCGGTACCTCATCGAAGGAGAGGGGCTCATCGCCGGTCGGCATCGGCGCGTAGTCGGGCATGCCGATGTCGTGGACCAAGTCGTCGATGCGGATGAGCTTGCCGGTGCGCATCGAGGTGTTGGCGGCGACGCCGGTGAGGATCGAGTAGGCGCCCGCACGCTGGTCGGCGGCGGTCAGGTAGGGATCGGGGGGCGGAGCCTCGCCGAAAAGATCCTCCAGGATGCGGCTGTCGCCGCCGCCGTGCCCACCCTTCGACGTCCAGACGTCGACGTCGTAGGCCGGTCCGAAGTGGGGGATCACGCGGATGTAGGTGCCGCGCTCCACGGTTTGGCCCGGCACGGTACCGTCGGCGTTGATGTAGGACGATTCCACCGTCTTGTGTTCGAGGCGTCCCTTGGTGCCGTTGATGGCGACGGTGTAGCCCTCCCAGGGCATAAAGGCGTTCAGCGAGTAGCTCATCTTGGCGCCGTTGGCGTAGTCGACCGCCAGGACCATCGTGTCCTCGATATCGATCAGCTCGCTGAAGACGCAGCGGTCGCGGAAGTAGCCGTCGTAGACCTCATTGTCGAGGTAGAGGCGCTTGAGCCCCTCGTTTGCCGCCATGTCGAGGCGGAAGCGACAGCCGGTCTCGGGGCAGGTGTGGCAGCGCTCGGTGCGGTTCGTCAGGCCGTAGCGCTCCGCCGTCTTGGGGGTGTAGAAGCGCCGGTGACCTTGGGCGAAGACGGCCTCGGGCACGGAGCCAAGCCACCAGTTGATCAGGTCGAAGTGGTGGGTGGCCTTGTGCACCATCAGCCCACCGGAGTTATCCTTGTTGCGGTGCCAGCGCCGGAAGTAGTCGGCGCCGTGGCGGATGTCGAGCATCCAGTGGAAATCGAGCGAGAGCACCTCACCGATCACGCCGGACATCAGCAGGGCCTTCATCTGGGTCCGCGGCGGCGAGTAGCGGTAGTTGAAGGTCACTCGGCAGTCCCGGCCCGTCGCCCGCTGCGTGTCGATGATGCGTTGGCACTTCTCGGCGTCGGTAGTCATCGGCTTTTCGGTGATCACGTCGCAGCCCAGCTCCATCGCACGCACCATATAGACATCGTGGAAGCTGTCCTTGGTGGTCACGATGACCGTGTCGGGACGCGTCTCGGCGATCATCTGGTCGAACTGATGGGCCGGGTAGCCCTTGACGTCGGCGCCGAGCGCCTGGGCCTCCTCCAGCGCAAGGGCGAGGCGCCCCTCGTTGATATCGCAGACCGCTACCATCTCCGAGGTGTCAGCGTAGGTCTCGAGCACGGCGCGGAAGTACATCCGCGAGCGGCCTCCAAGTCCGATCTGTGCGTAGCGTTTTCGGGTCATAGGCCTTCCTTTCAAGAAAAGCGTTTCCAGTTTCCCGTTGGCGAGTCGATCGTGATGGTGGCGCGGGCCTGTCCGATCACTCGTCACTCGTTTACACTGAGTCGGTCCGCCGGCTACTTGTTTCTGAGCGTCTGCTTGAACGCGTCCAGCTCTGTCTTTTCCGGGCGCTGCTTGTAGTAGTCGTCGAGCGGGTAGCAGCCCGAGACGAGTCCGGTGCGCGGGGCGGTGGTGCAGTCGCTGAAGGTGCGGCAGATGCGGCGGCGGTCGAGCGGGCGGCCCGCCAGCGCGTCGGCAGCGAGGTCGGGGTAGGGCAGGACCATACGCCCCAGCCCGACGAAGTCAGCCTGCCCCGCGCGCACGACGTGCTGCGCGACGTTGGGCAGCCACTCCTGCAGGTAGGAGTAGGCCGAGCCCACAAGGAGCAGATTCGGATGGCGTGCCTTGAGCTGCGCCGTCACAGCGATCTGCCGGGCCACGCCGACGAGGGGGTCTTCGGGCGGCAGGTAGCCGTCCGAGGGTGGGAAGAGCGCCGG
>JAXGUU010000359.1:0-4036 GCA_040774145.1 Anaerolineae bacterium | reverse complement strand
CGCCCTTGGGCGGGAGGGCGTCGGTCAGGGCGCCAGGTAGCCGCGCGTGGGCAGCAGGTCCGCCTCTGCGAGGAGGTCGGCGACGGTCCGGATGACGGCTTGAGGGAGGCGCACGCCGCCGTGCAGCAGCGGCGGGGCCACGTCCACCGCGCCGGGGCCATGGGCCATCAGATGGTCGATGGCCTTGTTGGCGTTGGCAAAGGCGTTGGCGTGGGGGACCTCGCCGACGGCCTCGAAGGCAGCGTTCACCGCATCGGTGAGCCGCTGTGATAGCTCCTGTGCTTCCACGACTTTGCCCGCCTCGAGCAGCTCGATCACCTGACCGAGTTCGCGGGCGAAGCCGTTGGCCGTGCTGAGCAGGAAACCATCGTAAGGACCGCCGCTTTCCCGTAACCATTTCGCATAGTCCTGCTCCGCGCCACGCACGAGCATCACGCCGCCCGCCCCGCGGTCCGCCAGCGGCACCCGATCGGTCCCGCTGGTGTCCTTGAAGAGCAGGAAGTTCGGGTAGGTCGCTGCCAGTCCGGCGAAGGTCGCCGGCGCGATCTCGTTCTCGGTCACCTGGGGCAGCTGGTAGATGGCGGTGGGCAAGCCACGATCGAGGACGCTTGCCAGCCCGGTCTCGATCTGGGCCTGATTGAGCTCGGCGCCCCGAGGGGGACAGATGGTGTAGGCTGCGACGCGGCTACGCTGCAGCGCTGTGAGCGCATCGTCCTCACCTGTCGCGGCGCGTAGGCGCGCCAGCGTCTCGTCGATCATCGCGTGCATCTCGTCGGCGGTGGGGCGCAGGGCCCCGATGAGCAGCCGCGTCTGGAGCTCTCCGGCGAGCTCGATCGCCACCGTGAGCAGGTTGGCGACCTCGTCGGGTGACATATCCCACGCCTCGCCGGTCGACCCGGGGACGAGGAAGCCCCCGACATAGGGGACCATCGTGCGCCAGTGCGCGACCATGCGGGCAACATCGATGCGCCCGCCCTCGGCGTAGTGGGTGATCGGTGGGCACCAGAGCCGTGGGATCTTGCCGGACGGTGCTAGCGTGCGTCGGATGAAGGCCTCTCTTGTCTGCGGACCGGTTGTCGTCATGGGGTTACCTTGCCTCCCTGTGGTTTGGTCCCTTTATACACCGGATCTGCGGCGGCGACATCGGCGACCGGTCCGTGACCGTTGAGATGGTCATAGTGCTCTTCGATGGCCTTGACCGTGCGTCGCAGCCACGCGATACCGACCGGCTCGTAGCGCCGGCAGAGCAGCACCGAACAGGAGGCCATCGTCGCGATACGATCGCCGATCGCTCCGAAGAGGTGATCAGGCGACGCCCACTGCTCGGAGGCGCCGATGACGATGAGGTCATAGGCGCGTCGCGTGCTCTCGGTAAGGATGCCGCCGAGCACCGAGCCGGACTCGACGACGGAGAGCTCAAATCCATCGGGGACCTCGCCCAGGACGTCGATGATGGTCTCCTCAAGCTGCAATGAGTGATCCTCGATCTCCTCGGCATCGCACGTCGCCGTCGTCACCTGCAGTGCGGTGACGTGCGCCCCCTCTGCGAGCGCGATCTCGTAGGCCAACCGGATTGCCATCCGTGAGTGCGGGCCACCGCCGACAGGGACGAGGATGCGCTTGGCCCGGATCATGCCGCGATCCAGCAGGACGGCGACGTTGGTGTGAGCGCGCTGCAGCACCTGCTTCACAGCGTTGCCTGCGAGCAGGCTCGGATCAAGCGGCGTGGGCCAGCCGGCCAGGACCAGCTTGGTATTGCTGCGCTCCGCCACCTCGGATAGGATGCCCGCCGACACGCTCGCTGCGGTGCGGCGCTTGGTGTAGAGCGCTACGTTGCGCATCTGGGCCTCGTTGCTGACCTCGCTCAGGAGGTAGCGGTTGCGCAGGTTGGGGCGCCGGGATGCTCTGCCTGGTGGCCGATCCGACGTGTCGGCGGTGGGGCGGGTGTCCACGGCAAGGACGCAGAGGTAGCTGTCCTCGCTGGCCTGTGCGACGATCGCGCCGAGGTGTACGAGGCTCCGGGCCGTGCGCGCTGACCCTGCAGCGACCAGAATGAGGTCCTTGTCGGGCTCCATCGCCTCGACGCGGGACCGCAGGATGCGCGTCACGACCGGCCCGGCGTAGTAGGCCGCGGTCAATGCGCCCAGGATCCCACCGCCGAAGGCCAGGGCTCGCCAGTTGGCAAAGGCGATGATCAATAGACACGAGGCGCCGGCCAAATAGGCAGTCAGTGGGAAAAGTGGCGCCTTGAAGGGGCGCTCGATCTGCGGGTACTTCCTGCGCAGGCGGATCATCGAGAAGCTGCCCCAGAAGAGCACGAAGAGGTAGCCGGCGCTTGAGATGTAGCTGAGGAAGTCGACCAGCCCGATGACCGCGACCAAAGCGCTGATCGCGCCGATGGTGAGGATGGCGATGTGGGGCGTGCGGAAGCGGCTCAGCTTGGCGAGCGGGCGCGGCCAGACGCCGTCGCGGCTGAGGCTGAAGGCCTCGCGGGTGGCGCTGAGCATGGCAGTGTTGATCGAGGTGAGCGTAGCGATCATGCCCGCCACCGCCATCATCGGCACGCCGATGCCCGGCAGGAAGACGCGCACCGCGTCGGTCAGCGCGGTCTCCGAACCCGCCAACTGCTGCCACGGCACAGTTCCCAGCGTCACGAGTCCGACCAGCACGTAGATCAGCGTGCAGAGCGTCAGGCTGACCAGAATACCCACCGGGATTGTGCGGCTGGGGTTCACGATCTCCTCGGCGTCATCGGCGATCACCTCGAAGCCGACGTAGGCGTTGTAGACCAGGGCGATGGTGCCGAACATCAACGACATATTGAGCGCGAAGCTGTCGCCGATGAAGAGGCCGTCGCCCTGCGTGAAGGTCCCCCAGCGGAATCCCTGTGGGCTGGCGAATCCTACCACAACGTAGATCGCGAAAATCGCGAGCAGGACCCCGCCCAGCAGGACCTGCGCCTCGCCGACCTTAGTGACGCCGAAGGTGTTCAGGATGGCGAAGGCGACGATCACCGCCAGGGCGATGGGTACGATGGGCAGCGCGGGGAGCAGCACCTGCAGCGAGTAGGCGAAGCCGACGGCTGAGAGGGCGGCATAGAAGGTGCTCGACAGGCAATCCATTGAGCCCACGAGGTAGGACAGAATCCCGGTGCCGTAGGCTTCACGCACATAGCTCATCGCGCCGCCCGCGACGGGGTAGGTGGTGGCGAGCTCGCAGTAGTTGAGCGCCACGTTGTAGCTGAGCAAGCCTCCGATGAGCAGCGCCAACACGGCGCCCGGGCCGGCGATGCCGGCCGCGTGGCCTGTCAACACGAAGATCTCGGCAGCGAGTGTTCCCGCCGTGCCGAGCATGATCACCTGGGTGAGACTGAGTTGCCGCTTTAGCTTACGCTTGGTCATAGCCACCTCTTCAGCATGGAGTCCAACCTTCCATGATACCCCCGATGCGTGGGCAGCGGAATGGCCTTCCGCCGGATCTTGGCCGCGACATATGTCGCGTGGTGGCGCGGAAAGATGGCATGCCGTGCCGCCCGAGCCCCTTGCTTGGCGGCGACGACCGCTTGACTGTGGGTGCGGGCGGGCTAGACTCGTGGGAAAGCCCACAACCGACAGGAGCGCGAACTTGAACACCTCTGACTGGACGGAGCGAGATCTGGTTGTCGATGGGAAGCGGACGTACTATGTGCGGACGGGTAGCGGTGAGAAGCCACCGCTGGTGTTGGTGCACGGGTTCTCGGATGACGGCGCCTGCTGGACGCCGACGGCGCGCGATCTGGCGGCGGGTTACGACATCCTCATGCCGGACGCGCGCGGGCACGGGCGCTCGGGTCGGGTGCAGCCGGGCGAGGTCGTGGACCAGACCGGCGACCTGGCGGCGCTGATGACGGCGCTGGGCCTTGAGCCGGCGATCGTGGCGGGGCACTCAATGGGGGCCTGGATGGCCTCGGAGCTCGCGGCGCGCTTCCCCGAGCTGGTGCGGGCTGTGATCCTCGAGGATGCCCCGTGGCGCCCACCGGCGGAGGGTGATATCTCGG
>JAXGUU010000358.1:0-4045 GCA_040774145.1 Anaerolineae bacterium | reverse complement strand
TCCTGCAGCCGCTTGGTCTCGGGCCCCTCATCCTCCAGCTCGGCGATGACCTTCTCGTGCACGTGCGACGAGACGTGGGACTTGCCCAGGTAGATCAGGACCAGCCGGCGCTCCAGCTCCCACCAGGTGGTGTTGGGCACGAAGATCTGGGAGACGCTGGCGTAGGGGTAGTGCGTCATCTCGATGTAGTTGATGCCGCCATAGGCCGAGCAGAGCTGGTCCTGGATGCCCGACTGCTGCTTAAGCATCTCGCTCTCAACCGCGTGGGCGGTGTAGGCGACCTCGTGTGGGGTCAGCTGCCCGGGCGTCAGCCGGTCGAGCGCGCCGATCAGGGCGACGGTCACCGCGGCGGAGGTACCGGTCGAGCAGCCGCTGGGCGCATCGGAGTAGATCGTCGCCTGGATGGCATAGTCCTCCGGCACGCCCATCCGCTCGATCGAAGCCTCGAGCAGCGGGTGATGGTCCCAGCCCGGCTCATCGGGGTTCACCACGAAGCGCTCTCCGTAGTTCTCGGCGTAGAGCACGATGCGATCCTCGCCACGTTCAAAGGGGTAGACCTCGATCTGTACCTCGACGTAGGGGTAGACGCCGATGTTGAAGATCTTGCCGTGCTCGGCGAACCATGTGTCGGTCCACCCCCCGTTGTCGCAGATGCGGATCGGCGCCACGCTGTTGATCACACGGAGCGGTCGCCGCCTGGCGCAGGGATCGGGCTCGTAATCAGTCATAGAAGGCTCCTTTTCGACAGGCTGCAGTTTGCGGTTTTCAGTTGCCGGATACGCGATGCGCGATGTACTGATCTGTTCATTTGCCGCGGCCCAGCGGAGGCTATAATAGCCCTATATGACCAGGTTTCAACGGGGAAGAGCGTGGTGACACCGTCGCCGCGGCGGGTGGTGGTGGGCATCACCGGCGCAAGCGGGGCGATCTACGGCGTGCGGCTGCTGGAGGCGTTGGCCTCGCTCGACGTCGAGACGCATCTGGTGATCACGCCGCCCGGCGAGGTCACACTCGCCCAGGAGACTGACGTCAGCGCCGCCGATCTCCGTGCCCTGGCGACCCGCACCCACGCTCCTGAGGACATCGCGGCGCCTATCGCCAGCGGATCGTTTGTGACCGCGGGGATGGTGATCGCGCCCTGCTCGATGAAGACCCTCTCCGCCGTCGCCAACAGCTACACCGACAATCTGCTGGTGCGCGCCGCCGACGTCACGTTGAAAGAAGGGCGCACCCTCATCCTCGCCGTGCGCGAGACACCGCTGCACCTCGGGCACCTGCGGCTGATGGTGCGGGCGGCGGAGATCGGCGCGGTGATCTTCCCGCCGGTCCCGGCTTTCTACGCCCGTCCGGCGACGGTGGAGGCGCTGGTCGACCAAAGCGTGGGCCGGATCCTGGCGCGGTTGAGGCTCGATAACGCACTCTACACCGTGTGGGAGGGCCCCGAGCACTGAGGCCCACCTGCCCGCGACCCTAGATGAAAACACAGGCCTTTGAGGTTGGGCAAACCCCAAAGGCCTGCGGACGACGAAGCCGGTTAGGGCTCACTCAGCGTGATGATGCGCTGCCCCAGCGCCGGCAGGAAGTCCTGATAGTCGAAGTGCCCCCAGTTGGCGATCTGCCCACCCAACGTGAAGATCGCCATGCCCAGCACATAGTCATCCTCGCGCAGGCGGTCATCGTACCAGAAGAGGTCCGCCAAGAAGTCGTTCGCGCGCTCGACCGGGTCCTCGATCGCCAGATTCACCTCGGTGATCGCCAGCGGGATGACCTCCCCCCGGGGAATGAGGATGTCGCGGTAGAGGTGGCGGTAGCGCCCGCCCAGCACACCCCGGTCGGGATAGAGGGGGATGGCGGGGTCATCCAGCGATTGCCCCGGCTCCTGCGGCATCGGCTCACCCCAGCGGTCGCTCAGGAGCGGCCCACCGTACTCGTGGAGCGAGAGAATGTGCCCACCCGCCTGGGCCTGGGCGAAGACACCGGTCTCGGCAATGGCCTCCCACTCCCAGAGCTCCGGCACGCCCATGCTGTAGGAGAAGAGCGCCAGCTTATAGCCGTTGGCGTCGGCGACGGTCATCGCCGCCTTGAAAAACTCACCCAACCATGCGTGGCCCTCGGGCGTCGGCGGATCGACCTCGTTGAGGATCTCCCAGTAGTCGACGCAAGCCGCGTAAGGCGCCCACTGCGCCATATGCTTCCGCATGTAATCCCCGGCCTTCTGTGCCGGGTCGCCCGTGGGGAGCACGGCCTCCCAGACGTGGTCCGCCCAACGTCCGATCGTGATGGTCTCGGGTGAGAGCTGCTTGACCTCGCAGAGATAGCCAAAGGAGAGCCCCTTCACCAACGCGACGTGCCCGCCGCCCTGGTGCACCTGCTGCACGACGTCGGTAACCCCGCCATCGGCAATCGCGTGGAAACCGATCTTCGACGGTCCCACCGGATTGCCGGGCTCGACCGGCATTGGGATCTGGGCCGGCGGGGGGTGCGACGGCGCTGTGTAGGCCTTGAGGATCGCCGGCAAGTAGGTGCGCCGAAGCTCTTCCACGACGCGCAGCACCACGTCCGCACGCCGTAGCGATCCCCAGACCTCTCCCGACGTCGCATCGATGCGCAGCGTGGCGGTATAGATCCCCACCGGCAGGCCCGTCGTATCCACCGTGACCCAGAGTCGCTCACCCTGGGCCCCGGTCAGGGGCGAGAGCGTGGGCGTCAGGGTGCTGGTGGGCGAGAGCGCTGCGGTCCACGTGAAGGTGCCGCTGCCGAGATTGCGGATCAGGAGCGATGTGGTCAGCACGCGAGGGTCGTCGACCTCGGCGAGCAGCCCCACGGTCGCGGGCGAGACGGAAAGCACCGGCATCGCGAGCGGGCCCGGGCGCTTCTCCATCGCCCCAAGTGCCGCGTAAGCCGGTGTGGGGGCGCCCAGCGTCGTACCATCCTGACGGCGCAGGGCGTAGTAGCGGCTGTGGAAGCAGGGGATCCAAGTGCGATCGTCGTGCCAGTCGAGGTTCCAGACGAACATCCCCTGTACCCAGGGCCAGTGCGTGTCGGCATAGGCGAAGGCGCGCGTGAGATAGGCCGCCTGGGTCGCGGCATCGACCTCCTGCCAGGCGAAGTAGGTGCCGTGCTCGGGATCAGTATCGCACCCCAATTCGTAGCCGTCCTCGGCAGGCGCGCGGATCCACCCGAACTCCGTGAACCAGACGGGCAGGCCCCCGTAGCCACGCTTGACCAGGATGTCGCGGATCGCCTCGACGCCGCGGAAGGCGAACCCGTTGCTCACCAGGTCGGGCTCGCGCTCGGGGGGATAGGCAAAGCCGTAGGGGTGATAGCCGAAGGCGTCGATGCAGCCACCGGCACCGGCGGCGAGCAGGGCCTCCGTGTAGAGGCGCTCATCCATCGCGTCGCAGTTGTTGCCCTCGCCGCAGGGCCATGGCGGCGGGATGCGGCCCACGGGCGCCAAGCCCCCGCTGATCACCAGCGCCTGCGGGTCGACCGCCTTGATCTCCTGCCGTGCGATGCAGAGCATCTCCGCGAAACGCTGCGGATTGGGGGAACCACCGCCCCAGCCGGCGTTGCGGATGTTAGGCTCATTGCAGATCTCGTACGCCTGTACCCGGTCCAAACCTGCCTGGGCCACGATCCGGACGTGGCTGCGCCAGCCGGCGAGATCATCCACCCAGGCGCCACAGCTGATGTTGTAGAGCACGTGCTGGGTAAGCGTGGCGGAGGGCAGACCGGCGTACTCCTCCCAGAGCTTGACCCACTCAAACCCCAGGGGCTCGACAAGACTCGCGGCACGCGCGGGGTCCCGCAGGTTGATGCCATAACCCAGGTGCGGGTCGGATTGAACGTAGCCCAGGCAGTCCGTGGGACCGTAAGACGCCAGGACATTGTGGTCGGCGTCGACGTAGGCCACCGCCAGCTGATCCGGCGAGCGATCCCCTACCGTGAGGTTGCCCTGGTAGGATCGGTCGGGCCCCATCACAGGCATACTCCAGTAGGCGAGCTCGGTACAGGTGGTGCGGTCCCAGACGAAGAGCTCGGTCTC
>JAXGUU010000357.1:0-4102 GCA_040774145.1 Anaerolineae bacterium | reverse complement strand
AGGTCCTGACCTCAATGGGGCGGACGTTCGGTCGCGCCGTCAAGGTGGTGCACACCTATGACTATGCCTATTATGGTGTGGCGGTGGAACTCACGCCTGACGAAGCCCAGATCGTCGCGCAGATGCCGGGCGTGCGTCGGGTCATTCGCAACTTCGAGCGTTACATCCAGACGGACGTCACCCCCGAGTTCCTCAATGCCTGGGGCATCTGGGACGGGTCCAACGATCCTGCTTCAGTAGGGACGATGGGCGAGGGGATCATCGTGGGGATCATCGACACGGGGATCAACATGGATCACCCCTCCTTCGCCGCCACCGGGGATGACGGGTATGCGCACACGAACCCGTGGGGCGCAAGCAACTACACGGGCTGGTGCAATCCCGCGCATCCTAGCTGGGATGACACCCTCGTGTGCAACGACAAGCTGATCGGCGTCTACAGCTATCCCAGCTCCGGCAACAACCCGGAGGACGACAACTCCCACGGCAGCCATACCGCCAGCACCGCCGCCGGCAACGTGCTGTATGACGTGGCGTACGAAGGCGTCACGCTAGATCAGATCTCAGGGATGGCGCCGCACGCCAACATTATCGCTTACGATGTGTGTACAGGCACCAGTTGTCAGGGAGACTCCATCCTGGCCGCGATCGACGACGCGGTCGCCGATGGCGTGGACGTGCTCAACTACTCGATCGGCGGAGGGCCGCAGAACCCGTGGGATGATCCCGACTCGCAGGCCTACTTGGCTGCGCGTGATGCAGGTGTCTTCGTCGCGACGTCGGCGGGCAACGATGGCCCTGATCCGGGTACACTGGGCTCGCCTGCCAACTCACCGTGGATGATCTCGGTGGCCAACACCACCATCGGGCGAATCATCGCGAACACCCTCGACGTGACCGGGCCCGGCACCGTGCCCCCGGCGCTGGTGGGCATCGGCGCGATCCGCGGCCCGGATGGCCCCGCCATCGCCGGCGATATCGAGGCCGACATCATCTTCGCGGGTGACGTCGACCCGACCAACGTCCCCGGCTGTGCCGCCTTCCCCGCCGGCTCTTTCACGGGCGGCATAGCGCTGATCCAGCGGGGTGACTGCAACTTCTCCGTCAAGGTCGATAACGCTGCCAACGCCGGCGCCGTCGCGGTGGTGATCTTCAACAACGCCGGCGGTCCACCTATGTCTATGGGAGGACTGGAGACCACTACTATTCCCTCGGTCTTCATCACGCTGGACGATGGTGTTGCTGTCCGCGATTGGATCCAGGCAGAGACAGAGCCCACCGCCCGCATCAACGCCGGCGTTGATCGGGTCGTCAACCTGGACTGGGCCGACATCCTCGCGGCGGGGAGCTCGCGGGGGCCGAACGTCAATGCCGACTTCATCACGCCCGACATCGCAGCACCCGGCACCAACATCTTCGCTGCCTACGCGGGCGGGCCGGACGACTTTGGGATGATGAGCGGGACGTCGATGGCCAGCCCACATGTGGCAGGTGCGGGCGCGTTGATGAAGGCGCTGCATCCCACCTGGTCTGAAGCCGAGATTCAGTCGGCGCTGATGATGACGAGCAAAGACGGTGTGCTCAAGGAGGATGCGAGCACCGATGCCGACCCCTTCGATGTGGGTGCGGGGCGGCTGGACCTGACCGGCGCGGCCCTTGCAGGCCTGGTGCTCGACGAGACGAAGGCGGCCTTCGAGGCTGCCGATCCTGCCCTGGGTGGCGATCCGACGACGCTTAACCTGGCGAGTCTGGGGAACGGTCAATGCCTTCAGGCATGCAGTTGGGAGCGCACCTTCAGGAACACGACCGATGCCGCAGTCACGTGGGAGATCAGCTTCGCTGGCGACGTGACCCTGGACGCCGTCCCCGCGAACTTCACAGTCGCTGCGGGCGCGACCCAGGTGATCGAGTTCACTGCCGATGTGAGCGGTGAGGCGGACGGCGCCTGGCTCTTCGGTGAGGTGATCCTCACGTCTGACGATCCTGAGTTGCCCGTGCAGCATCTTCCCGTGGCGGTGGTTCCCACATCAGGCGTGTTGCCCGGCTTGGTCGAG
Organism: Anaerolineae bacterium; assembly: GCA_040774145.1. GTDB lineage: Bacteria > Chloroflexota > Anaerolineae > B4-G1 > SLSP01 > PWVB01. Next base: position 2,048 of record JAXGUU010000357.1, on the reverse strand, counting down.
ATCAACACGCGGCGCAACGCAGGGTCGCAGATGATCGAGGATGTGCAGGCGATCGAGATCACCGAGTTGACCCTGGAGGCCTTCGGCCTGGTGCAGGCGGATCTGTTCGACATCCTTCTCGACCAGGATCCCACCAACACCGATCCCTACGACGATTTAGATCAGGTCTACTATGAGCTCGTGGACGTCCCCGCCGGTGCTAAGCGGTTGGTCGCTGAGATGACCGCATCGGAGGCGCCGGACGTCGATCTCTTTGTGCTCTATGACACCGGTGCGGGCTTCGCTGAGGTGTGTGCCAGCACCACCCCGTCGTGGAATGAGTCCTGCGACCTCGCCGACCCCGCTGCCGGGACGTACCTGATCATCGTGCAGAACTGGCAGGGATCCGCCGACCAGCCCGACGCCATGACGTTGGCTGTGGGCGTCGTGCCCGGCGCTGATGCCGGCAATATGACGGTGACTGGGCCCGTCAGCGTGCCCGAGATGGAGCCCTTCGACCTGCAGGTCTTCTGGGACACCCCGGAGATGGTCGCGGGCGATCGTTGGTATGGCGCGTTCTCGCTGGGCACCGATGCCGGTAGCGTAGGCGACCTCGGCACGATCCCGGTGAACGTGGTCCGGCACGACGACGATGTGGTCAAGACGGCGAGCGGCGATTCCGCTCTGTTGGGCGAGACGGTGACCTATACGATCACGGTGCAGCCGAACGTCACGCCTGACGACCTCACCTATATGATCACCGATACGATCCCAGCTGGGCTGACCTACGTGCCCGGCTCTGCTTCAGCGACTGCCGGGGTGGCTGAGGTCACCGGCGATACGCTCACCTGGACGGGCACGATGTACGCCCCGACGGCTGAGTATCTCATGACGACCAGCCTCACAGATCCGGTGTGCGCCGTGCCTCTAGCCAACAGCGGCGCGTATCTCAACCTGCAGGCGTTCGGTCTCGCGCCACAAGCTGCGGTTTCGGGGGATACGTTCTGGTTCTCAGCGTTCGCCACAGGTGATCCCTTTACCTACTGGGGCGGTCAGTACGCCGGGATGAACTTCACCGATGACGGGATGGCCTTCTTCAACTCCACGCCCGGCACGACGCCGTGGGTCAACCAGGACATCCCTGATCCAGCGGATCCCAACAACCTGCTGGCGATGTTCTGGAACGACTGGGAGGTCGTCTATGACGGGCCCACGAATCGCGGTGTGAGCTTGGCGACGCTCGGGGGCACGACGGGGGCTGTCGTCATCGAATATGACGATGTGCAACCCTACGATGATCCTACGCAGACGATCGACTTCGAGGTCTTTATGTGGCGGACACCCGATGCGTCGCTGGGTGATCCCGACATCGTTTTCGCGTACGACAACATCAACCTGGACACTCCCATCACCGTCGGCACGATCGGCATCGAGAACGCGCTGGGCACGGAGGGCATCAGGTACGCCTACGATGACATCGCGCTCGAGACGCTTGAGGACGGCATGGCAATCTGCTTCGACTGGTTCGTGCCGCTCACCGACCCGATCTACATCACTTACCAGGTGACGGTGGATGAGGACGTGGCGGCGTCGCCGCTGACCAACGTGGTCGTGCACGAGGTGGACAACGAGGGCGGCCTGCCCGCCGAAGCGACCTTCGACCTCTACGTCTTGGGCGGGGCCATCAAGGAAGTGTCGGCGACCCTGATCGACCCCGGCGAGTTGGTGACCTACACCATCGTGCTGACCGGGAGTGCGGCAGCTTCATGGGATCTCCACGATCCGTTGCCCGAGGGCTTGGCGGTGGTCTCGGTGGATGGTGCGGACTACGACTCCGACACACATACCGTCAATTGGAGCGGTCTACTGGGCACAGGGCCAGCCACCGTTCTGGAGGAAGGCTTCGAATCCACCACCTTCCCGCCCGATGGATGGACGCGCTACAACGTGGACGGAGGCGGCACGCAGTGGGTACGCAGCACGGATCGCTACCACAGTGGTCCAGCCTCAGCGGTTCACAACTACGCGTTTGCTGGAGATCAGGACGGCTGGCTGGTCACACCGCGGTT
>JAXGUU010000356.1:0-4117 GCA_040774145.1 Anaerolineae bacterium | reverse complement strand
GTGGCGCTGCTGGGCCTGTTCAACGCGGGGTGGTACTCGATCCTCAAGGCGCGGCTCTACGAGACGATGCCGGGCAGGAGCGGCGCCGTGCTGGCGGTGGACAACGTCTTCGGCCTCCTGGGCGGGCTGTTGCCCTGGGGGCTAGGGTTGGTGGCCCACCACGCGAGCCTGGCGGCGGCGATGTGGCTGCTCTGTCTGGGGCCGTTGGCTCTGCTGCTGGGGCTGCCGCGTGCCGCGTCCGAGCCGTCCTGATGCGGGGCACGCCGTCGGGTGCGGTGCACCCCGCGGCGGGAGACGCCCCACCGGGGCGTCTAGTATAATGACAAAGGACACGGTAGACCGATGGCGTCTAGGTCCGTGTGAACGAGACCGTCGTAGAGCAAGGGTCGCCGTGTCCTTTGTTGCGTATAGCCCGAACAGTTGTGGGGTCTCAAAGACCGTATTCGCTAGAGCGGGCTGAGCTAACTATAGCATAGAGGAGGAAGATCACCATGCCGCGCGCCGAATCAGCGACACCGTATGTTGGCATCGACGTTTCCAAGGACACCCTGCCCAAATTCGTGGATTCTGGGCAACTGGCCCTTGACATCAACACAGTTGCTCTACGGAGAAGGCGTGCGGTGTTGGTGGCCAGTGGCGGCGCCCCGTCTGCGGCGGCGGGTGCGGCGGACGGGAGGTCCTGCCCCGCCGGGAGAAGGCGCGCGGTGTTGGTGGCCAGTGGCGGCGGGAGAGGCCCCGCCGGGAGAGAAGGTGTCCGGTGGTGGGGCGGGTAGGCTTGGCCTTTGGGGCGGAATCGTATAGAATCTAACCTATATTGTGCTTGGAGGAAAGATGTCAAAGACAAAGACCGGATGCAGCACCCGTAAGTCCTCGACCTCGAGGCGATCTTCCTCTTCCACGAAGTCAGGGAAGAGCACGGCGAAGTCGCCGGCCCGGCGGACCGGCGGGGCGAAGACGGGCAAGTCCTCGCAGCAGAACGCCGGCGTAGGTGGGCGGTTGCGTTCGACTTTCACCCGTTCGGGGCGCAGCGGCTGCCTGCAGCCCTGGCTCGCCCTCCTCGGTATCTTGGTCGTCGCCGCCGTGGCGATCGTGGCGGTCATCTGGCGCCCCTGGCAGGATAGGGACGCAGCGCTTGACGATACGTCGGCTGCCTATGGCGATGGCGTGATCGAATCTCAGGATACGTTAAGGAGTGACTCAGATATGCCTCAGGACCCTGCTTCGCGCGAAGGAATGTACAGTTCTCCCCCGACCATGGCGATCGACCCCGGCAAGGTCTACCTTGCCACCCTCGAGACGGAGAAGGGCGACATCGTGGTGGAGCTGTTCGCCGACAAGGCGCCCATGACGGTCAACAACTTCGTCTTCCTGGCCCGTGAGGGATTCTACGACAACACGACCTTCCATCGCGTGATCCCCGACTTCATGGCACAAGCGGGTGATCCCACCGGGACCGGACGTGGGGGCCCGGGCTACCGGTTTGCCGATGAGTTCTCCCCCGATCTGAGCCATGACGGCCCGGGTGTGCTCTCGATGGCTAACGCCGGGCCTGGGACCAACGGCAGCCAGTTCTTCATCACCTATGATGCGACGCCGTGGCTCGATGGCGCGCACACGGTCTTCGGTAAGGTGGTCGAGGGGTTGGATGTGTTGGGGTCGATCTCGGTCCGCGATCCGCAGACGGCAGCGACGCCCGGCGACGTCATCCGCACCATCCGCATTGACGAGGTGACGGAGTCGCAGTTGCCCGAACCGACGCCCGAGGCGCTGACGCTGCCGGGCGAGATCCCGATGCCCGAGGAGCCGACCTTCCGCAACGGGATGTACAGCGCGCGACCCGCGATGGTCATCGATCCCGAGCGCAGCTACGTGGCGACCTTCAAGACCGAGAAGGGCGACATCGTGGTCGAGCTCTTCGCCGACCAGGTCCCCAACACGGTCAACAACTTCGTCTTCCTGGCCCGTGAGGGATTCTACGACGGCACGATGTTCCACCGGGTCATCGACGGCTTCATGGCCCAGGGTGGGGATCCGACGGGGACCGGTATGGGCGGCCCCGGGTACCAGTTCGCCGATGAGTTCGTGGCGAGCCTGCGCCACGATGGCCCCGGAGTGCTGTCGATGGCCAACGCCGGGGCGAACACCAACGGCAGCCAGTTCTTCCTCACCTTTGACGCCACGCCGTGGCTCGATGGGGCCCACACCGTCTTCGGCAAGGTGATCGAGGGCCTGGACGTGTTGGACGAGATCAGCCTGCGCGATCCTCAGACGGCATCGGAGCCCGGCGACCTGATCGAGACGATCGAGATCACAGAGCGCTAGACCGACGGTCTGCACGGTGGGCGCGAGGGTAGCTCGAAGTCGGCGCCCAGGTTCTTGGCAGGAGGTCATGGATGGCGGCTTGTCATGGTGTGCCGCGTGGCCGTGAGTTGGGCGTGGCGGGGATGCTGGCTTCTTGTGCCATCATCCTGTTCACGTTGGGTGGATGTGAGGCGATGGGCATGGATGGCGCGGATGCCGCGACGTCGGTGGCCCTGCTCTCCACCCAGGTGGCGGATGAGGGGTTGGACGCCGGCGACATCGAGGAGCTGATCGGCGACGGCTCGCTAGCGACGCTATCGGCTGAGCTGTTCCCTACGGTGGAGGCGTCGGCCACGGCCACGCTCACACTCACACCGACGCCCACGGCGGCACCGCAGGCCACGGCGACGCCGACGCCCGATGCCTCGGCGTCGGACTTTGCCCTCTTCAGCCCTGCCTTTGGGGACGGGGGCACGATCCCCACTATCTACACCTGCGATGGACAGGATATCTCGCCTGTCCTGCGGTGGCGTGACGCCCCCGAAGGGACCGAGAGCGTGGCCCTGATCTGCGTCGATCCCGACGCACCAGGTGGGTCGTGGGTGCATTGGGTCATCTATGATGTGCCGGTGAGTGCCGGTTCGCTGCCCGAGGCCGTGCCCTTGACCCCGGTGCTTGCCGGTGGTGGGCGCCAGGGGAGGAACAGCTGGGCGCGTTTCGGTTATGGCGGCCCCTGTCCTCCGAGCGGCGTGCACCGCTATGTCTTCAGGCTCTTCGCGCTCGACACCTTTCTAGGATTGGCACCCGAGGATGTCGACCAAGAGACGCTGCTGGACGCCATCTCCGACCACGTTCTGGGAGAGGCGATTCTCACCGGCACCTTTCAACGCTAGCGTTCCCCGGCATCGCGGCTATGATGGGGCGGAGTCGCGGAAACGTGTCGCGGACGAAGGGGTTAGGGATGCGAGATCGGCGTACAGGTCGGTTGCTGGGTGGCGTATGTCTGCTGTTGTTGCTTGTCGCGTGTGAGATCAACCTCCCCGGCCCACCGGGCGGCGGGGAGGAGACGGATCCGACACGCCTGAACCGGGCCCAGGTCACCCCGGTTCTGCTGGCCCTCGTCGGTCTGGTGCTCTTTGCCATCACGGGATTCGGTGCCTTCTTCTTCCTGCGCGGACGGCCCCGCAAAGCGTCACCACGAGCGAGACGCGCACGTCGCACGGAGAGGCCACGCGCGCCGGCAGAGCCTGATGACCGCTTGGCGGAGGGCACGGTGTTGGGCGAAGGCCGGTACCTCGTGCTCAGGGCCTTAGGATCTGAAGATGGCGAGCGCGTCTACGAGGTGAAGCCGACGGCCTCCACGCAGTATTGCCCGCGGTGCTATGCTCCTCAGATTGAAGGTGTCGCGACGCCCTGTGGTCGTTGCGGTGCATCACCGGCTCAGCCAACGTCGGCCATGGGGTTCCGCGCGCGTGAGACGTTCGATCCGCAGCGCTACGCGGTGAGCGCCGAGTTGTTGGCCGACCAGCCGGCGCACCCCGCCGTCATCCTCCCGATCTCCGTCTTCGCCGACGCCGCGTTCGGCGCCCTGCGCTATTACCAGGTGGAGCCGGTCGTGGACGAGCGGCGCGCTGCCAGGCTGGGTCGTCCGCAGCCGGTGGAGCAGGTGCTCGAGTGGGGGATCTCCCTGGCGCACGGGCTGGCCTATCTGCACGATCACGATGTGGTCTTGGACGAGGTGACCCTGGAGCGCGTCATCGTGCAGCGAGGGGCCTTCGCGGACGAAGGGGCCTTCGCGGACGAAGGTGCCTTCGCG
>JAXGUU010000355.1:0-4144 GCA_040774145.1 Anaerolineae bacterium | reverse complement strand
CGGTCCTACGCCATTTCGCGCTCAACCTGCTGCGCAAAGAGACCTCCTCTCGCACGAGCATCCGAGCCAAGCGCCTCCGAGCCGGCTGGGACGAACGCTACCTTCTCAAACTACTCGCTGTCTGAGATGCGTACGCCCTGGCCGTCCCATGGACTTTACGCCTCCGTCCGCTATAATACCAAGCTGTGAGATATCATCGACGACGCGGCTCGGGGTTTGTGGCCCTGTTCCTCCTGACGGTCTTGGTGCTGGGCGGCGCTTGGCTCTACACCACATGGCGCTCGGCGGAAGCCGTGCTTCCCCCGACCCTCTCCATCAACGGCATGCCGATGGGCGGGATGACGCGCAACCAGGCATTGGCCGCCGTGGAGCGCGCTTACACCCAGCCGATCACCGTGACCTATGCCGGTGAGACGCTCCCGCCCCTGCTCCCGGAGATCATCGAGCTGCGCGTCGATGCAGCAGCCACTGCCAACAACCTCGACGAAGCGCTGGCCTCACAGGCCGACAGCCTCGCCTTTGCGCGCTACATCCTCCGCACGCTGCAGGGAGAGTCCCCCGAGCCCATTGAGGTGAGCGCCGTCGTCCTCTATTCCCGCGAGCGCGTCAACGCCTTCCTCGAGCGCACGGCGCAGAAATACGACCGGGCGCCGATGGAGCCGGTCGCGCTGCCCGAGGCGGGCACCTTTCGCGCCTCCGCCGACGGCACGTTGCTGGACAAGGAGTCGTCGTTACCGCTGTTGATCAGTGCCATCCTCACCGCTGATCCGGCCCAACGCCAGGTGGACCTCGTCGTCGACGTGACGCCTGCGCCCGAGACCTCCATCGCGATGCTCGAAGGGGCCCTGAGAAGTGCGATCCCTGCCGCGGGCAGCGTGTTCGCCAAGAGCCTCACCACGGGGCAGGAGTTGTGCATCAACTGCACGATGCGCTTTCCGGGGTTGAGCACCCTGAAGCTGGCGACCGTCCTCGAACTCTACAAGTTGCACGCGATCCCCCTTGACGCCGCCACCGCCGCGCGTGTGGACACCTTGTTGACCGGCAGCAACGGGGACGCCACCGTCGAACTACTGACCGAGATCGGGTCAGGCGACCTCGTGCTCGGAGCCCAGCACGTAACCGGCCTTCTGGAGGACCTCGGCGTGGACCCCACCACCATCATCGAGGGCGTAGCGGCCCTGGCGGCAAGCTCTGCGGACGGACCGGGCGCTCCGGCAGCCCTGGAGGCCGGCGTCAACACCTCACCGATCGAGACCGGGCTGCTGCTGGAGAGCATCTATCACTGTGCCCAAGGGGGAGGCTACCTGCGCGCCCGCTATCCCGACCAGATGACTTCTGCCAAGTGCCAGGATCTGCTTGCCAGGATGGAGAACAACGGCAGCGGGTCGCTGCTGGGCGGAGAACTGCCCGTTACCGTGCGGATCGCCCACGCCCACAGCGGACACGGCGAGGCGCATACCGAGGTGGCCCTCCTCTATGGACCGCGAACCGACTTCGTGCTGGTGGCCTTCATCCGCGAGCCGGGGTGGCTGGGATGGGAGGAAAGCCTGCCGACCTTCGCCAATATCGGTCAGCTGGCCTACCGCTACTATAACGGTGACGCCGGCGCCTGGGCAGGCACGCGCACCCAGTAATCCCGCGCCGTCGTCCGCGACGCGCCGTCGTCCGCGACGCGCCCACTCACTCCGGAATCGGCACGAATCCGTGTGCCTGCAGGATCTCCTGGCCCGGTGCCGCCAACAGCCACTGCACGAACTCCCGCGCCGCCCCTTCGGGCTCCGACATCGTGACCACGAAATGCGTCCGCGTCAGCGGATAGAGGTTGTTGGCGATCGTCTCCACCGTGGGGGGCACGCCATTGATCACCACCGCCCGCACACGCCCATCCGTTCGCGCCGTCGAGAGATAGCCCACGGACAGGGCATCGTCGACCACAAAGTCGAGCACTGCCTCAGACGTCGGCGCCATCAGCGCGTTCAGGGAGACCCGCGCGTCGCGCATCACCCACGCCTGGAAGAAAGCGCTGTCACCCGACGCGGTCTCCCGTGCGATCAACTGCGGCGGGCCGGGCAGTCCCCCCCACGCGGCCCAGTCCTCGAGCCGACCGCGAAAGAGATCCTGCAGCTGCGTCATCGTCAGGCCCGGCACGCCGTTCTGAGGATTGACGACGACCGCCAGGCCATCGCGCGCCACCGGCCTTGCCCACGCGTTCTCGGGTAGCTCCTCGGGTAGCCACGTCAGAACGGCGATCTCCGCATCGCCCTGACGCAGCGCCCGCATCGCCAGGGCGTCGGCCCGTGCCAGCACCGTGATCTCAAAGGCGGGACGCTCTCCACGAAAGGCTGACGCGGCGGCACGCACCGCCGGGGCCACACTCTCGGGGCAGGCGACGGTCAGCGAGACGACCTCGACATCGACGGGGGCCGGTGTGGGGGTCGGGATGCGCGACACCTGCGGCCCGCAGCCGGCGGACAGCGCTAACAGCACCGCCATCCCAAGACCGGGGACGGCGCGAGCCGCCAGGGTTCGCCACCTTCGACGCGTCCACAGCCTCCACAGACCGGAGACCATCCTCACCACCTCATCGACCATGCCGGGTCTCGCCTCCCGCAGCGCGCCTAACCCAGGACGCCGGTCAGGACGAGCAGCCCGAAGACCGCACAATAGCCCGCGAAGACCAACAGATTGTGCCGCCGAATCAGAGCCAACAGCCCGTAGATCGCCAGGTAGCCGGCAACGGCTGCCGACGCCATACCCAGCAGAACCGTGCCGATCGGCGCCCCGCCCCAGCCGTGTGAGACGAGCTTGATGAGCTCATAGGCCCCGGAGCCCAACGTAATCGGCACAGCCAGCAGGAAGGAGAAACGTGCCGCATCCTCCCGCCGAAACCCCAGCAGCAGCCCGGCGGATATCGTCGTTCCCGACCGGCTGAGCCCCGGCGCGATCGCCAGCGATTGCGCCAGACCGATCAGCAGGGCATCGATCGTGGAGAGTGACGTCATGGGGCGCTTGCGCGATCCCACGTAGGCCGAGAGCGTCAACAGAAAAGCCGTCACCAGCAGAAACGCCGCAGCGGATTTGGGCATGCCGAACCACTGCTCGAACATCTCCTCGAAGAGTAGGCCGATCACCACACCAGGGATCGTGCCCACCACCAGCCCCCACGCGATGCGCGCGTCCGGATCGGCAAGGGAACGCCGCTGCAGGCTCCTAAGCCCCGCTCGAAAAAGCCGCCACAGATCACTCCAGAAGTAGATGACGATCGCCAACAGGGTCCCCAGGTGCAGCATCGCGCCCATAGCCAGGCTCATTTCGGGCCAGCCCAGCAGATGGGGCACGATCACGAGATGACCCGAGCTGCTGATCGGCAGGAACTCGGTGACGCCTTGCAGAATACCAAGTAGAATCGCCTGCCAAGTGGTCACATTCACCTCCGTCCATACTCAACCATGGTGCTGCGAGCTCGCTTCCACCTCATGGGCCGTGGGCTGGAGCCTACAGCAAAACGCGGCGCCATCCGTCCGTCCCTTGCACATCTAGGATGAGGCGCCCCGCGAGCTTCGCGCACGTCGCCATCCTACACCGATCCCCCCAGCGGGCAAGCCACCGCCCCCAGGGCCATCATATGTCACCCATCGGTCGACGCCGCCACCTTCACGCCTGTGACCCCCGTCTCGCTGATGAATTAGCCTGCGCCGCTTCCGGCATCCTCGCAATGAGGGAGCCGGACCCTCAACTGCATGCTTACAGCCCCGTCCTCGGGGCGTCGGACGCCGCAGCAACTCCGATTCGCCGCCCTCACCGTCAGACCACCGCCCAAGGCCCGCGTCCCGAGGCTGCTCGGGCTTGGCCCTTGGGCGGGATGCCCCAAGAGCATGCTTGCCGCCCCGTCCTCGGGGCGTCGGACGCGGCGGCACCTCGGCCCTTCCCGGAAGCTCTGAGGCCCCTGGCGCGGTGCCGCTTCCGGCACCCGACGCCCTCCTGCGTGGAGCGGCGACGCATCCGGCTTCCCGGAAGGTCGCCCCACCTCCGTGTCAAACCAAATGATAATGTTACCGAAGGGCTACGGTTCGGTCGAACGATAATGTTACCGGAGTCAAGCCGTCTCCTTTCTTGAGAGAGGTACGATTATCTTCGTCGTAGG
>JAXGUU010000354.1:0-4196 GCA_040774145.1 Anaerolineae bacterium | reverse complement strand
TCTCCGGCTGGAGGAACGTCGCCGCCACGCTGGAAGGCCAGTGCGCCACCCTCGACGGACCTCCGGCCTCGCAGATCCACCTGCCGAGCGTGGCGCGCTAGGCCCCAGCGCGAGGACAGAGTAGATCTTCCGCAATGAGGGAGTCGCCGGCAGCCAGACCTTTGGGGTTTTTCCGTCGAGTAGACGTCTACCGGACAAGCAAACCCCAAAGGTCTTCTCCGGCAGCAGATGGCCTTGCCGGACCGATCCTCCTGCTCACCCTCCTCGTCGTGGCGCTAGCGGGGGCAGCAGGCTGCGGCGCGCGCGAGCGGAGCCTCGTGGGACGCTGGGAGATCACGTCCGAGGCATCCACAAGCGTGCCGCACTCCTTCTTCTGGCTCTACCGATCCCACGTCGAGTTCCGCGAGGACGGCACCCTGCTGGGGCTGATGCCGTGGCCCCCCGACGGAGGCCACGAGCTGACCCTCAACGCCACGGCGACGTACGCCCTTGACGGCGACCGGCTCGAGATCCTCGGCTCTTGCCGCCACGAGGACCCCTGCACAGGTGCCTACAGCGTCACCCTCAAGGGCAATCGCCTGACCCTGCACGACGGCGAGGCGCGGATGACGCTGACCTACGCCGGCCAGCCCGGCGAGGCCGTACCCCCGCGCGCCCCCGGCCCCTCCGCCTCCCCGACGCCAACCCAGCCCTGACCCTGCGCCGACCTTGACAGTCAGACGCCATCTGCTGTATAATCATTTTCACTATATTGATGATATAAATCATCTCAAGAAGTCCGTGGTGGCGTCGACACGGCGGAGGGAAGCGGGGATGCGTCAATACGAGATCAAGCGCAGTCGTACGGCATCGGCTATCCTGGGGATCGGCGTCCTAGGGCTGCTGGCGATCGCCGGCACCCATCTCTCCCGGCGCGTCACGGCACGTGCGGCGACGCCGACCTACACGCCGACACCGACCTTCACCCCCACACCGACCGGCACGTTCATCGCACCGACACCCACCGGCACCTTCGCCCCACCGACCGGCACGTCCATCGCGCCTACCCCCACCTTCACCCCCACGCCCATCGGCACCTTCGCCCCACCGACCGCGACGGTGATCGGCACACCGCCGCCTGTCGGCTAACCACCGACAGCCGACTTCGCCCTATATGTACCGCTGGTACTGCATCAGGCGCCCGCCGCCCAGCCATTCACCACCCGCACAACGCTCGCGCAGTCAAGCCGCTGAGCGCTTGAGGGTGAGACAACACAACGGCGCTCTTCACAGAGCGCCGTTGATCGAAACGACGGACCGGCCTGTCGCCGGCTACATCTTCTTCGGTGAGAAGACGAAGACGCCGTCCTCCACCTCTTCCGAGGGGTTGTCGAGCGGCACGACCTGAATCCAGCTGTTGCCCGGCTTGAGCGGCAGGGGCGTGCCGTCGCCATAGGTGAAGGTGAGCATATCGTTGCGCCCTTCACGGTGCCACATACCGGGGATGACCTGTCCGTCGCGCCAGATCAACGCCGTCCCCTCGCCCCAGAGCTGGATCTGGATGGAGAGCTTCCAGTTGCTCCGCGCGCCGATCATCTCCTCCCAGAAGTCGGTGTAGATATGGTGAGCGTAGACCATAATGACGTTGGCCGCGGTGATCTGCTCCCCCGTCAGCGCATCAACGTGCGTGCGCCCCACCATGCTGCGCCCCCACAACCCCGCGTCCTCGTCATAGGCCCACTCCGCCGTGCAGGAGCCCGGCAGGTAGTTGATCCTGAAGGCACTCGCCGGCTCACCGCCCGCCGGGACCTCCTCGCTGAACGCGGCATAGGTCTCCCACTCGGCGCGCCGGTTGATCCCCCGGTCGTCGGCCAACTGGCGCAGCACCGTCGGATTGGTGAAGAGCGTGTGCTCGAAGGCCTTGCCGGCCTGGGGCACACGGTAGAAGGTGGGCTGCCCCACCCCGAAATCGGGGGCAGCGATGTAGTCGGGGAAGAGGTCCGAGTTGCGGATCAGATCCTTCACCCCGGCGCTGCTCCCCGAGTAGCCGAAGATCGCCTGATACATCGCCGGGACCTCGATGTCGATCAGGCGCCCACTGCGGACCGAGCCCACCTGCTCCGGCTCGTTGGTCAGGAAGACCGTGGTAAAGCGGGTGATGCCACCCTCGGAGTAATGCTCAAAGACCAGGTCGGCTGCGCCCAACCCCGACTGGGGCCGCGCCTCGGGCGAGTTGGAGATCTTGATCGCCACCGGGATGCGATCGAGCACCGCCTCATCCTCGACCGGGATGCCGGTGAGCGGGTTGACGTCGCGCGGGAAGGGCGTGGCGACGAAGGACGCCGGCGTCGGCGGGAGCGTCGCCGTGGGACGCGGCGTCGCCGTCGCCGTGGGCGGGACCGGCGTATCGGTCGCCTCGGGCAGCGGCGTGCGCGTCGCCGTCGGCGTCGCCACCACCTCCGGCGTGGCGCAGCCCGCCAGCACGACCGTCAGGACCAGGCTGATGATGAACCAAGAGCGCAAACGCATGCTGATCTCCTCCAATGGAAAACCTAGGACAACCGTGGCCTAGATGAGCGCAGAGGTGCGGAGATACGGAGCCGCAGAGGAAGCTCACCCCTATGCATCCCGGCTCTGCGTCTCTGCCTCTCAGCGTCTCTGCGTTAAGGGTCCCCTCAAGCGTCAGATAACGCCGAGTTCCTTGCCGACCGTCTCGAAGGTGGCCAACACCCGCGCGAGCTGCTCGTCGGTGTGCGTCGCCATATAGCTGGTGCGCAGGAGCTGCATTCCGGGCGGCACGCCCGGCGAGAGCACGGGGTTGGTGTAGACGCCCGCGTCGAAGAGCGCCTTCCAGAAGAGCAGCGTCCGCTGGTCGTCGCCGATGATGATGGGGATGATCGGGGTCTGGGTCGCCCCGATGTTGAAGCCCAGCGCGCGGTACCGCTCGCGCATAAAGTCGCCAATCTCGATCAGGCGCGCGATCCGCTCGGGCTCATGCTCCATGATCTCCAGCGCCGCCATCGCCGCCGCCGCGTTCGCCGGCGGGATGCTGGCGGAGAAGATCAGCGAGCGCGCGTGGTGCTGGATGTAGTCGATGACGCCCGCACTGCCGGCGACGAAGCCGCCCAGCGATGCGAACGACTTGCTGAAGGTGCCCATGATCAGATCGACGCCCTCGGTGATGCCGAAGTCAGCCGCCGTACCGCGACCGCCGCCCAGCACCCCGATCGAGTGAGCGTCATCCACCATCAGCCGGGCGTCATACTGACGGCAGATGCGCCCCAGATCCGGCAGCGGCGCGATATCGCCGCCCATACTGAAGACCCCATCGACCACCACGAGCTTGCCGCTTGCCGCGGGCAGGGAGCTCAACACGCGCTCCAGCGCCTCGAGATCGTTATGAGGGTAGCGCCGCATCGTGCCATAGGAGAGCTTGCAGCCGTCGACGATGCTCGCGTGATCCTCCTTGTCGGTGATCACATAGTCGTCACGGCCCACCAGCGCCGAGATCGTGCCCACGTTCACCTGGTAACCGGTGCTGAAGACCAGCGCGCGCTCCGTACCGACCCATTCGGCGAGTCGACGCTCGAGCTCGAGGTGCAGCTCCAGCGTCCCATTGAGGAAGCGCGACCCCGTACAGCTGGTCCCAAAGGTCTCGATCGCGTCAATCGCCGCCTGCCGCACCTGCGGATGCACCGTCAGCCCCAGGTAGTTGTTCGACCCGATCATAATCAGGTGGTGATCGCCGATCAACGCCTCGGTCCCCTCGTTGTTCGTCAGCGGGACAAAATAGGGATAGAGGCCGGCTTCGCGCGCGTCCGACGCCGCCGTGTACTCCTCACACTTCAGGAAGATATCCATAATCGCACCCTTTCGATAAATGCGTCGACTCAAGAAAGACGCCCCCATTCTACGGGCGACACGGGTGCTGTCAAGACGCCGCCGTCAGAGATCCCGCTCAACAGACATCAAAGGTGCGCACGCGCAGCCACCCCCGCCAGAGATCCCGCTCAAGGGCCAAGCCCGAGCAGCCTCGGGACGCGGGCCTTGAGCGGTCACCCACCTCAACAGGCATCAAAGGTTCGCTCCGCAAGGTGCTCTCGTCAGACCACCGCCCAAGGCCCCCGGAAGGCCCTTGGGCGGGATGCCGCCTCAAGAGCCATCAGAGGTTCGCACGCGCAGCCACCCCCGCCAGAAGTCCCGCTCAAGGGCCAAGC
>JAXGUU010000353.1:0-4204 GCA_040774145.1 Anaerolineae bacterium | reverse complement strand
CTCCGGGCCGGTCGGTTCTTGGATACGCTGGGAATCGGTCGATTTATCTGGACCTATGTAGGTCTTCCGTCTCAGGATGAGCGCTTTATGTTTCCGCTGCTGGGGCCGTATGCTTATTTTGGCACATACGATACTGATGCGATCCCTGGGCCTTATCAGGATGCCCTAGCGTTGCTTCTACAGCGATTTCAGCGCCGGGTGACGGTAGATGCTGAGGCTACGCAGGCCGCGGCCCAGGAGCTCACAGAGCGGCTTGAGGCTGGTGAGACTATCGAGGGGTTGCGATCGTGGTAGTACGTTGTGACATGCAGTTGCAAGCATGCACGTACAGGTCTGTATATTATGTAGAGTTGGACGCCCCGGGCGCCTCTTGGGTGGGCTTGCGGCGGACGCGGTCTTGTTGGAGGTTATGCGCCTGCGCTGCCCCGCGTGCCCATCGGGATCTGGCCCCGTGAGGCTGCGCGTGACCGAGCGGGCGGCGAGACCGGGAAACGAAACGCAGCGACGCCGAAGTTGCGGCGCCCCGCGTTAAGAACATTTGTGCTATAGGGCCTTCTCGTACAGCTTGGCGCTCCCGGCGCGACGTTTCACGTTCTTGGACGCAGATCTCGGCGCGCTATCGGCGTCTATCTCCACAGGCGCCACGTCGTGGATCTCCTCACCGCCCGAGCCCCGCTTGGCGGCAGTCAGCATGCGCAGCTCCTTCTCCGCCTTCTCGATGGCCTTCTGCTGGTTCTCCAGGCCCTCCGCCCAGACGACGAGCTCGTGCTCGCGGATGTCGAGATCCACGCGTTGCTCTTTCATCGTCATGAGCTCGGCGCGCAACGACTCACGGCGCCGCAACATGGCGACGCGATCCTGCCAGAGGAAAATGAAGAAGACGGCCGCCAACAGGAAGAGCACTGCACCTGCCAGAAACAGAATCGCTTCAAAGTACATCGCACCGGCATCCCTTGCCCATAGGCCCACCCATCTGGCCCATCACACCCTAGCGCAGCGACCGAATCGGATAGATCTCACCCCGCGTGAAACCTCGCTCACGATAGTACACCCGTGTGCCCACGGCGGCAATCACCGCCAGCTCCGCGAAGCCGGCACGTGCGGCAAGCGCTGCGGCCTCTTCCAGCAAGCGCGTGCCCAGGCCCCTGTGCTGCGCGCCACGGCGACGGGATCCCAGCGCCTGCGCGGGTCCATAAACGTGCAGTTCGCGGATCATAGCTGCATCACGGATCTCAGGGATCGGAAGGTCGGTGCGCGCAGCGGTCGGCAGCGACAATCGCAGGAAGGCCGCCAATGCGCCAGGCCCCCCACCCTGTCGGGGCACCAGAATCTGCAGGAAGAGCTCCTCGGTTCCATCCGTGTCATACGAGAGCACCTGCAGCTCGACGTCGTCCGGGTCAATCCGTTGGCGCCCTCGGATTTCCCGACAGCGGATGCACTGACACGTGCGACCGTGGTCTGCCATGCGCTGCTGGACGATCTGTCGCAGGTTGCTCTTCGTCGTCCCGGCGACGATGTAGTCCGACGGAATATCGCGCATCACACGGTTGATGCGGCAATAGGGCTGCACCAGCGCCTTGCAGCGCTCCAGGAGGTCAATCAGGGTCTCCTCATCGTACGGCGTGTACTGCCCCGCCTTCCAGAGCTCGTAGAGCTGCGTCTCCTCCAGGAGCGCGGTCGGATAGATCTTGAGCTCATCAGGCCGGATCGCGGGATCGGCGAAGATCCTGGCGAAATCTGCCAGGTCGGCGTCGGGTGTCGCACCATAGAGGTTCGGCATCCAGTGCAGCACGATCTTAAGACCGGCGAGTCGCAGCAGCCGCAGCGCCCGCCGCGTGTCGGCGACGGCGTGCCCACGACGGTTCAGCGCGAGGATGCGGTCGTCGAGGCTCTGCGCGCCGACCTGGACCTTCGTGACGCCCTGGCGTCGGATGCGCGCGATCTCCTCAGGGGTCAGGCAATCGGGTCGGGTCTCGATCACGAGGCCGACGTTACGATGAGCTGCCGTCTCATTACGGACAAGGGCTTCATCCAGCGTAGCTGAGGGGCTCTCGTTCATCGCATCGAAGCATCGCCGCAGGAAGTCGTCCTGGTAGGCGTGCGGGTACGCCGACCACGTGCCCCCCAGGATCAGCAACTCGATCTTGTCCGTTGCGTGACCTATGGCCGCAAGGGCCGCAATCCGCACCGCGGTCTGCTGGGAGGGGTCATAGGCGTTCTGAAGCGCCCGCAGCACGCCGGGCTCGCCATCGAGGTAGGACTTAGGGGCGCCCGCTTGATCCGGGCAGAAGATACAGCTGCCGGGACACGGGTAGGGCTCGGTGAGGACAGCGACCGGAGCAACGCCGGAGATGGTACGCACGGGGCGTCCCCGCAGCCGGCGCTCAATCTGTTCGCTCTGGGGCAACGAGCCCTCGGCGACCAGGCGACGGTAGGCCCCCAGAAGCTGCGACTTCGCATAGGTGCCGCCGGGTCGCGGGTAGCGGCGCAGCGTCGTCATCAGATCCCAATCGTCGTCGGGTAGCTCCGCGATCTCGCCCAGCAGCGCCAGGACACGTGCGCGCTCCGCGGTGTCAGATAGGTCAACGACGGAGGGGATTCCCTTTTTCACCATGATGCCTCTAGTATACCACGTGCGGCCAAGCTGCTGACCCGAGCCATCGTTTGCCCCCAGGGATGCTATGGGTAGAATCACAAGTATGGAGCCCCAAGTCGTCGACAGGTTGCTGGCCCTCAACCAGGCCTTCTATAACGAGTTCGCGGCGGCATTCAGCGACTCTCGCAGCCCCAGCGAACCCGGGTTCGATCGTCTCGTCAGGCGCCTACGACCCGGCGACCGCGTCCTCGACCTGGGTTGCGGTCAAGCCCGGCTGGCCCGGCTGCTGCCCGCGTCGTGCACCTACACCGGCGTGGACTATGCCGAGGCGATGCTGGCGATCGGCGCCGCCGCGCACGAAGGCCCGGACAGCAGCCTCTCGCTGGTGACGGCCGATCTGGTGCGCGATGACTGGCCACGGCACGTCACCGGCCCCTTCGACTGGATCTTCCTGCGCGCGGTGCTGCATCACATCCCGGGCTACGAGCACCGGCGCAGCGTACTTGCACGTGCCGCCGCGGTGCTCGTGCCTGACGGTCATCTGGTCATCGCCAACTGGCAGTTTATGCGCATCGAGCGGCTGAGGCGACGGGTGCGACCGTGGGCGACTATCAGATTGGACGAGGGGGATGTGGAGCCGGGCGACTATCTGCTGGACTGGCAACGCCAGGGCTACGGACTGCGCTACGCGCACCTGGTCGATGAAGCGGAGACGCGGCGGCTAGCCGACGACGCAGGTCTGCACGTTGGCGAGCTCTTCTACGCCGATGGACGCACGCAGGATCTTACGTTGTACGCTGTGCTGACCCGAGGCGCATTCCTCGCGGATCCTCAGTCGAGCACGCGATAGATCACCGCGTCCTCATCCTGGTAGGCGATCTCCAACCATCCCCGCGCCACCATCTCGGTGAACTTCCCCTGACCCGCGGAGAGCATGTACGCGCGCTCATAGGGCGCCAGGACCACGTAGCGCACGTGGTATTTCTCGAGGATGGCGCGGGCCCGCCCCGGATCCGCGGTGTTGTAAAACAGTGTCACATCATTGCGCCGCGCCTCGACCGTACCCGCCGGCATCACCATCCGCTGCTGGACCTGATGCCAACGCCATCCCACGACCGCCGGAAGTCCGGTGTAGATGCTGATGCGGTTGCCCCACAGGTATTCGCGTTCGCCGAGCCCTTCCATGATGGTCGGACTGCCTTCGACATTGTCCTGTAGCCAGCGGATCACGCGCGCATCCGCCGCGAGGGGAATCTCGTGGCCGTTCTCGACGTGGGTAACGTAGGGCAGGTAGGCCGCACCGTCGAGCGTCCGTGGTGCGTGCGGCGCCCAGCGTTCGCGCACTCGCGCCGGCACAGCCAGCGCCGGATAGAGAGCCGCGCCCATGACCAGCAGGGTCACGAGCACCAAGGTCACATCGCCCAAAGCCGACCCTAGCCGGCGCGATTGCAGCCTCGCCAGCGCAGCTATCCTGGCGGGCGTCGTCTCGTGATCGCGCCGCAGCGACGCTACGGCAAGCAGCCCAGGGCCGTACAGCACCCGTTCCACAAACACCGCCGCCGCGAGCCCCAACAACATCCATACCTGGAGGTGGAACTTGAACACGGT
>JAXGUU010000352.1:0-4206 GCA_040774145.1 Anaerolineae bacterium | reverse complement strand
GCAGGGCTACGTGACCGAGCTTGTGGCAGGCGACCTCAACGCGCCGGTGCACGTCTGCTTTGACGACCAGGGCGCGGCCTATGTCAGCGAGTGCGGGCACAAGATCGAGTCGCGCCCGCGCCTGAACCAGCCCTGGCGCTACACATTCTATCTGGACTTCGAGGGACATTGTCAGGATCTGGCGGCTGAGGCGGCGCTGATGGGGCTGTTGCGACACGCCTCTTTCCTGAAGATGCTCGGATCATATCCGGCAGCGACGACGCCTGTGGGCGAGTGGCAGGACCAAAACGAGGGATAAGGGGGGGAGATGATTATCATCATGAAGCACGGGGCGACAGCCTCAGAGATCGCAAACGTATCGGCTCGCGTGGAGCAGATGGGCTGTCAGGTCCATCTTTCCGAGGGCGAGGAACGCACGATCATCGGCGTGATCGGCAACGGGCGTCCGATCGATCACGAGCGGATCGAGCGCATGTCGGGGGTCGAGCGCACGGTGCCGGTCCTGCGACCGTTCAAGTTGGCCAGCCGCGACTTCCATCCGCAGAACTCAACCTTCCCGATCAATGGAACCACCATCGGTGGCGACCAGGTGATCGTGATGGCAGGGCCTTGCGCGATCGAGAGCGCCGAGCAGCTGATGGAGACCGCACATGCGGTGAAGGCAGCGGGGGCGCATGCCCTGCGCGGGGGAGCTTTCAAACCCCGGACCTCCCCCTACAGCTTTCAGGGATTGGGCGAGGAGGGGCTGAAGCTGCTGGCGGAGGCCAGAAAGGTCACCGGCATGCCGGTGGTCACCGAGGTGATGGCGCCCGAGCAGGTGCCGTTGGTGAGCACCTATGCCGATATCCTGCAGATCGGGGCGCGGAGTATGCAGAACTACGCGCTCTTGCACGCCGTCGGCGAGTCGCAGCGGCCCGTCCTGTTGAAGCGCGGGATGATGTCGACCATCGAGGAGCTGCTGATGTCGGCGGAGTACATCCTCTCGCACGGCAATCAGCGGGTCATCCTCTGCGAGCGTGGGATCCGCACCTTTGAACCCTACACGCGCAACACGCTGGACATCAGCGCCGTGCCGCTGCTCAAGCAGCTCAGCCACCTTCCTGTCGTGGTCGATCCCAGCCACGGGACGGGACACTGGGAGCTGGTCGCGCCGGTCGCGCGTGCGGCGGTCGCGGCAGGTGCCGACGGGCTGATCATCGAGGTGCATCCGCGACCCGAAGAGGCGTGGTCAGATGGCGGGCAGTCGCTCAAGCCCCATCGCTTCGAGGAGTTGATGACCTCGTTGAGGGCGATCGCCGCGGCCGTCGGGCGAAGGGTGTAGGGAGCCGGCATGGTCGACGGAGAGATGCGATCCCTCGCGGATGCGACGGTCAGCGTCGTAGGCCTCGGCTTGATGGGCGGCTCGCTCGCCGGTGCGTTGCGCGGGCGATGCCGGACCGTCATCGGTGTCGATCGCGATTCGCGGGTGTTGGATGCGGCCCTGGAGCAGGGCTTTGTGGATCAGGCGAGCCTGATCTTGGAGGAAGCCGCTGCTGTGGCGGACATCGTGATCCTGGCGACACCTGTGCGCACGATCCTGCGGTTGCTGGGCGAGATCGGCCCCTGGTTGCGGGCGGGGACACTGGTGATGGATCTGGGCAGTACCAAGGCGGAGATTCTGACGGCGATGGAGGAGCTTCCTGCGCATGTGCAGCCCCTGGGAGGCCATCCGATGTGTGGCAAGGAGATCTCGGGTATCGGCGCAGCCGATGTCGGGCTCTTCCGGGGGCGGACCTTTATCCTATCGCCGCTGTCCAGGACCTCGACCAGCGCGCTGCGCTTGGGTGAGGAGCTCGTGCGAGCGGTGGGTGCGGCGCCGTTGATCATCGACGGCGAGCGTCAGGATTATCTGGTGGGGACGCTCAGCCACCTGCCCTATCTGCTGGCGTGTGCGCTGGTGGGCACAGCGGACGCTACGACGTCCTCCGACCCACTGGCCTGGCAGATTGTCGCGGGTGGCTTTCGGGATACGTCGCGCGTAGCCGGGAGCGACGTGACGATGATGATCGACATCCTGACGACCAACCGCGAGGAGGTGGTGCAGGCAGCCCGGCGGTGTGAGGCGCAACTGGGGCGCCTGATTCAGCTGGTCGAAGAGGGGGATGAGGTGCAGTTGCGGGAGACCCTCGCCTATCTTCGCGAGACGCGGAAGGAGATGTTCCCATGACGCAGTTGATCGTGAGACGGCGACCGGAAGCGAGCCTGCATGGGCGTGTCACCGTCCCGGGGGATAAGTCGATCTCGCATCGCGCGGTGATGCTCGCCGCGATCGCCGATGGCGTTAGCCACGTCAAGGGCTTCCTGCACTCGGGCGATTGTCTGGCGACGCTGGACTGTGTGAGGCGGCTGGGGATTCGCATCGATGAGGGGACCACCGATAGCGTGCCCAGCCTGGCCATTCACGGTCGTGGCCTCAGAGGTCTGACGGCGCCTGAGCACGATCTCGACTGCGGGCGTTCGGGGACGACGATGCGGCTGATGGCGGGGCTGCTCGCGGGTCAGGCCTTCGACACGCGGCTGACCGGCGACCCGCAGCTGTTGCGCAGGCCGATGCGGCGCATCAGCGACCCTCTGCGGCAGATGGGGGCC
Source organism: Anaerolineae bacterium (assembly GCA_040774145.1). GTDB lineage: Bacteria > Chloroflexota > Anaerolineae > B4-G1 > SLSP01 > PWVB01. Next base: position 1,578 of record JAXGUU010000352.1, on the reverse strand, counting down.
GAGATCGTCGATACCGAGGGGCACGCGCCGTTGACGATACGGGGCGTGGCAGGGCTGCGGTCGAGCGATCACCTACTCTCCGTCGCCAGCGCACAGGTGAAGAGCGCGATCCTCCTGGCGGCGCTCTCCGCCGATGGCCCGGTAAGCGTCACGCTGCCCGGTCCGGCGCGCGATCACACCGAGCGTATGCTGACCGCCCATATCGTGGTCCGGCCCGGCGCTCCACCGGCGCTGACCTTCAGCGCGCTCGCGGCGGAACTCGACCCCTCGGCGGTGGATCACTTGAGGCCCTTGGTCTGGAAGGTGCCGGGCGACTTCTCCTCGGCGGCTTTCTTGATCGCTGCGGCGCTGATGACGGGCGCCGGGGTGACGATCGAGGGCGTGGGCGTCAACCCCCCCCGCACGGGGCTGCTCGACGTCGTCCGCGCGATGGGCGGGGAGGTGACGCTGACGGGTGTTCGCGAGCAGGGCGGGGAGCCGGTGGCGGATGTGACGGCTGAGGCTTCATCGCTCAGCGCGATCGAGGTAGGAGGCGAGACCGTGGTGCGGATGATCGACGAGTTCCCCATCTTCGCACTGTTGGCCACGCAGGCACGGGGCACGACGGTGGTCTGCGACGCTGCCGAGCTGCGCGTCAAGGAGACTGACCGGATCATGTCGGTGGTGACGGCGCTGCAGGCGCTCGGCGCGCAGATCACGGCGCGCCCGGACGGCTTCGTGGTGGAGGGGCCGACCGAGCTTCAGGGGGCGGAGGTCGATAGTCAGGGGGACCATCGTCTGGCGATGACGCTGGCGGTCGCCGGGCTGATCGCTCGCGGTGAGACGCGGATCAACGGCGCCGAGTGCATCCCCGACTCCTATCCCGGCTTCGTCGAGACGCTGGACGTGTTGGGGGCCGAGGTGCACTATGCGGGCTGACGCGGTCGTGCCCGTCGGTGTGATCGGGTGGCCCGTGGGGCACAGCCTCTCGCCTGCCATGCACAACGCGGCGATCGAGGCGCTGGGCCTCAACTGGTACTATCTGGCGCTGCCCGTCGCACCCGGGCTTGTCGACGATGCCCTCCGTGGGGTCCGCGCGCTGGGTTTCCGGGGCGTCAATGTGACCGTGCCGCACAAGACGGCGGTGATGGCTTCCCTGGATACGATCGCTCCTGAGGCTGCGGCGCTCGGGGCGGTCAATACGGTGGTCGTCGGTGGGGACCCGGGCGGAACGCCCTCCCTGCACGGCTACAATACCGACGTGGCGGGCTTTATCGGGGCTCTGCTGGCAGGGGGCCACGATCCTGGGCACGACCGGCTGGCGCTGGTCGTGGGTGCGGGCGGGGCAGCGCGCGCGATCGTCTACGCGCTCTTGGCGGCGGGGGTCCGCGAAGTTAAGGTGCTCAACCGCACCGTGGCCCACGCCGAGGCGCTCATCGCCGACTTGGGCGCGAGTTGCGCAGGGCCCGGGCAGCTCGAGGCCGTAGCCTTGAGCCCCGATCACCTGGTGTCGCTGGCTCGGGAGGCCGATCTGCTGGTCAACGCCACGACGGTGGGGATGTGGCCCCGCACCGCGGCGTCGATCTGGCCCGATGAGGT